>CAYGST010000504.1:0-3988 GCA_964352415.1 uncultured Planctomycetaceae bacterium
GTCGAGGGCCAGCCCCCCGTCGAGCTCTTCGCCCCCGAGGGCGGCTGGCGCACCGAGGGCGACGCGCAGATCATCGTGATCGCGGACGCCGACATGCTGCAGGACAGCTGGTGGGTCAACATCTCGAACTTCCTGGGTCAGCGCATCGCGCAGCCGACGGCCGACAACGCGAACCTCCTGCTGAACGCACTCGACAACCTGACCGGCAACGCGGACCTCTCGAGCCTGCGCAGCCGCCAGGGCTTCGAGCGCCCGATGACCCGCGTCGAGGACATCCGCCGCGCCTCGGACGAGCGCTTCCGCGAGGAGGAGCAAGAGCTGCGCGCCGAGCTCGAGGAGGCGGAGCGCCGCCTGGCCGAGCTGCAGTCGAAGAAGGAGGGCTCGGTCGCGAGCCTGATCATCACTCCGGAGGAGCGCGAGGAGATCGAGCGCTTCCAGGAGAAGCGACTCGCGACCCGCAAGCAGCTGCGTGACGTCAAGTTCAAGATGAACGAGGAGATCGACGCCCTCGGCGCGCGCATCAAGGTCTTCAACTTCCTCGTCCCCGCGCTCGTCGCCGCCGCCGGCATCGGGCTCTGGATCCTCCGCACCTTCTCGAAAGGCAACTGATGAACACGAAGTCCATCCTCGTCGCGGCGCTGCTCGCCGTCGTGCTGGTGATCGCTGGGTTCTTCGCCAACCGCTCGACCGAGTCGGCGGGCGCCGCCCCGGAGATCGCGGGCGAGACGATGCTGCCCGAGCTCTACGACCAGATGAACGACGTCGCCAAGATCGCCGTCCGCACGACCGACGGTGAGCTGAACTTCGAGCGCCAGGGCGACGACTGGGTGTTCGTCGAGCGTGACGGCTACCCCATCCAGCCCGACAACATCCGGGCCGCGCTGATCGCGATGGCCGAGCTGAAGCTGGTCGAGGCCAAGACGAACAGCGCGGCGAAGTTCGAGCAGCTCGGGGTGCAGCCCGTCGGGGGCGCACCCGCTGCCGAGTACCAGTCGAAGGAGATCACGCTGCAGAACGCCGCGGGTGAGACCCTCGCCGCGCTCTTGATCGGCAAGCCGCGCAGCGGCGGCAGCGGCCGCACGTTCTATGCGCGCCAGCCCAGCTCGTCGCAGTCCTGGCTCGTCGAGGGCAAGCAGCCGTCGCTCCCGAACACCGGGGACGAGTGGCTCGACAAGAAGGTCGTCGAGATCAACCGGACCGACGTGAAGGCGGCCCGCATCACGCACGCGGATGGCGAGGTGCTGATGGTCTCGAAGGCCAGCGCCGACGCGAACTTCAAGCCGCACGACATCCCGGAAGGACGCGAACTCACCTACGACGCGGTGGCGGGAGCCGTTGCGGGTGCGCTGCAGTTCGTCAACTTCGAGGACGTGGAGAAGGCCGAGACCTTCGAGGCGCCCGGCGAGCCGGAGAGCGTCACCGAGGTGTGGACCAACGACGGCATGCGCGTGACGGTCGAGCTGTGGGAGAAGGACGGGGCGCCGTACGCGCGCTTCGCTGCGGCCTACGACCTCGATGGGGCGCCGAAGCAGGTCGCTCTGGGGCCGCTGCCGGCCGAGGAGCTCGGTGAGGGCGAAGCGAAGGTCGAGGTCACGCCGCGCCCGCGTGCGGAGGTCGAGGCCGAGGCGCAGGCGCTGAACGCGCGCGTGTCGAGCTGGGTGTACAAGTTGCCGACGTACACCAAGAGCAACCTGACGAAGCGCATGGACGCGCTGCTCAAGCCGCTGCCGGAGCCGGAAGCAGAAGAGATGGCTCCCGCTGCGGACGACGACTCCCCGATCGACATCGACTCCCTGGGCGGCCCGGCGCCGGGCGCGGGCGACGACTCCAGCGAAGACTGAGAGGTTCGGGTCCATCCGGCTCTCCGCGCCGTGTCGTCAACGGCGATACCATGGGAGGGACGGAGGAACGGAGGAACGGAGGAACGGAGGGCAACGGCAGCACCACGGGCTCTGAAGCCATGGTTGATCGCGTTCGAATTCAGAGCATCTCCGCCGGAGAGAGAGAGAAACCAAAACTAAAACAGCCGCTCCGCGGCTGATCGGCCGAAGGCCGATCAGCCGCGGAGCGGCTGTCTGTTCTCTCTCCTCCTCTGACTGGCGAAGCCTCCTCAACTGCAGAAGTCGTCCAACCAAGGCTGCCGAACCGCCCACGCTGCAGGGACTCTCCGTTCCTCCGTTCCTCCGTTCCTCCCATGGTATCGCCGTTGACGACACGGCGCGGAGAGCCGGATGGACCCGAACCTCTCACCAGTCCCCTGCGACCGCCCGCTGAATCCCGTCACGAAGCCGCTGCACATTGAAGTTCAGCAGGAGCCCGACAGGAATCCCACTCACCCTGAGGTACGTCCGAAGCTGCGACCGGTGGAGTTCGGTCATTCGCTCGATCGCCTTGACCTCGACGATCAACCGGTTCTCCACGAGCAAGTCGATTCGATACTCACGCTGCAGCAGCACCCCACGGTAGCGCACCGGAACCGGCACCTCCCGCCGGACCCGAAGGCCGTTCGCCTCCAGCTCCCGCACGAAGCACTCCTGGTACATCGACTCGAGCAGCCCCGGCCCCAGCTCCGAGTGCACGGCCATGGCCGCTGCGATCACCTTGTTCGAGAGTTCGACGTCCCCCACCAGCATCCGGCTCACCTCCCGAGAGTCGGACGCCGCGACACGCCGCTGGTCACCCTTTCACCTTGAGATCGCCCGCCCGCTGCACCTCACGCTCACCCCGACGTCCACTCCGAACCTCCCACCCGGAAGCGCAGCGGCAAGTCCGCCGCCTTCGTGATCCCCACGCGCGGCCCCGCCTCGATCGTGCTCGCTTCGTGCACCCCAACGCGGGCCGCCGGCGCCCGCAGCTCCAGCGGCCCGCGACACAGATCGAGCCCGTCGTGCTCCAGGCTCAATCCGAAGGCCTGCGCCAGTTTGCCCGGGCCCCGGCAGAGCTCGCGATCGCGGACGCCTCCCCGCCGCGCGCGCATGAGCTCGAGGCCCTCCAGCGGCTCGAGCGCGCGAATCAAGACGGCCTCGCCCACGCCCGCCTCCCCGCTCACCACGTTCAAGCAGTGGTGCACGCCATAGATCAGGTAGACGTAGACGAGCCCCGCCTCCCCGAACATCGAAGCGTTGCGCCGCGTCTCCCCGCGATGCGAGTGCGACGCCGGGTCGCCCTCGGAGAGATAGGCCTCCGTCTCGACGATGCGGCCCGCGACCGAGACGCCTGACTCGCCCGAGACGAGTACGCACCCGATGAGATCCCGGGCGAGGCTCACGGTCGGCCGCCGGAAGAAGCTGCGGCCCAGGCGCTTTGCGCTCACGGTCGATGCCTCCAGCCGGCGCTCATGGCCCGGCCGGCTTCGCACCGCTCACCGCCGGCGCCTCGCCTGCGCGCGCTGCGGCCGCTCCTCGCGCACCTTCTTGAAGATCATCAGGTGGTTGAAGCCGCGCAGGAAGAAGTTCTGCTCCGCCGCCGTCTTGTGAAAACTCGGCTTCTCCAGCTTGCGGTTCCCGCGCACGATCGAGATGTGATCGATCGCGACGAAGCGCTGCTCGAGGCTGACGAGGAAACGGGCGCCGATCGGCACGAAGCCGCGCTTCTTCTTGAAGCTGTCGCCGACGAAGACCGCGAGGTAGCGACGGTCGCGCAGCACCCGCTCCGCCTCGTCGAAGACCTGCTCCATCGCCTCGAAGTAGGCAGGCTCGAACGCTTCGAGCTTGCCGATGCAGTTCGGGTCCTCCGAGTAGTCGACGTGCGTCGAGTACGGCGGATCCATGAACACGAAGTCGACGCTCTCGTCCTCGAGCGGCAGGCGGCGCGCGTCGGCGCGCTCGATGTCGTTGCGCGTCGGCGAGATGTCGAAGCCGATCGGCGCACGCCCGATCGACTCCGCGACGTCGATCGTCGTGCCTCCACCGCAGAACGGATCGAGGATGCGATCGCCCTCGCGGGTGTAGCGCTCGAGCAGGTTCCAGATCACCCAGGCGGGCGTGCG
>CAYGST010000505.1:0-3985 GCA_964352415.1 uncultured Planctomycetaceae bacterium
GCGGCGCCGCCCGAGACCGTCATGCTGAACACGCCCATCTCGAGCCAGGAGCTCTCCGGGCTCCTGCTCGCGCTGGCGGCGCTCCCTTCGGGACCGCGGGGTCGCTCGGTGCTCGTGCTCGGCGGACTGCCGAGCGAACCGTACGCGCGAATGACGGCCAGCGTGCTGGAGGCGTTCGGTGCGCGCTTCGGGGCCGCCGGTTCGGAGTGGCGCGTCGCGGGTCCGCTGGTTGCGCCGGAGGCGGGCTTCGAGGTCGAACCCGACGCCTCCGCCGCCGCGGTTGCCCTGGCCGCGGGCTGTCTCTCCGGTGGCACGGTGCGCGTTCACGGATTCCATGAGAGATCCACCCAGGGCGACCTGGCGATCGTCGAGCACCTCGCGGCGTTCGGCTGCGAGGCGGCGCGCGAGGGCGACGCGCTGGTCGCACGCGGCTTCCCGAGTCGTGCGGCCGAGCTCGAGCTCGAGGACACGCCGGACCTCGCGCCGGTCTTGGCCGCGGTCGCCGGTGCCTACGCGCTGCGGACTGGCGCGGGGGCCGGTACGACGATCCTGACAGGGCTCGAGACGCTCAACGGAAAAGAGAGCCGGCGCGTCGAGGTGCTCGCCGGCGGGCTGCGCGCGCTCGGTGTCGAGGTCGAGGGAGACGACGACGAGCTGGAGATCGGCCCCGCGCCGGCGCCGGGATCGGAGGCGCTGGGGCTCGATGCGCACGGCGACCATCGCATGGCGTTCGCCTTCGCGCTCCTTGGGCTCGTGCGCCCGGGGCTCGTGGTGACGGACCCAGGCTGCGTCGCGAAGTCCTGGCCCTCGTTCTGGGACGACCTCTCCGCCGCGACGACGAAGCGCTGAGCGCACATCGACTCGGCGCCGCGCGCCGCTATCCTGGGAGCCCAATGAGTACGAACGACGAACGACCGATCCTCGTCGCCGGCGGCGCCGGCTACATCGGCAGCCACACGGTGCGGGCTCTCCAGGAGCAGGGCACGCCGGTCGTCGTCCTCGACGACCTCTCCGCCGGTCACCGGGAGGCGCTGAGCGCGCCGCTCGAGGTGGTCAGCCTCGGCGATCGGGATGGGCTCGAGCGCGTCTTCGCCGAGCACCGCCCGCGCGCGGTGATCCACTTCGCCGCGAAGTGCTACGTCGGCGAGTCGGTCGAGGATCCCGCGAAGTACTACGAGCACAACGTGCTCTACACCTGGAACCTGCTCCAGGCGATGCGCGCCCACGTGTGCGAGGCCCTCGTGTTCTCGAGCACCTGCGCGACCTACGGCGACCCGGTCGAGATGCCGATGACCGACGCGCACCCGCAGCACCCGATCTCGCCCTACGGCAAGACGAAGCTGCACATGGAGCACATGATCCAGGACTTCGGCCACGCCTACGGGCTGCGCTGGGCGGCCCTGCGCTACTTCAACGCGGCGGGCGCCGCGCAGACAGGGGACCTCGGCGAGGACCACGATCCCGAGACGCACCTGATCCCGCTCGTGCTTCAGGTCGCGCTCGGCCAGCGCGCCGAGATCAAGATGTTCGGGGACGACTACCCGACGCCGGACGGCACCTGCGTGCGTGACTACATCCACGTCGAAGACCTGGCGCGCGCGCACCTCGCCGCGCTCGCGAAGCTCCTGGGGGGCGCGACCGGGATCGCCTGCAACCTCGGTACGGGCTCGGGCTACTCCGTGCGCGAGGTGATCGAGACGGCGCGCGAGGTCACCGGTCGCGCGATCCCGGCGAGCGTCGCGCCGCGCAGGCCCGGCGATCCGCCCGAGCTCGTCAGCGGCGGCACGCAGGCCAAGGCGCTGCTCGGCTGGGAGCCCCAGCGACCCGCTCTGCGCGACATCCTGAGCGACGCGTGGCGCTTCCTGCAGGCGCACCCGAACGGCTACGAAGGGGGCGCGCGCTAGCGCCGGGGTGACGGAGGCCAGCGAGATCGAGCCGGAGCCGCAGGGCGGCGCTGGCGACGCGGCGCCGACTTCGAGCGGCGTGCAGGCCGCAGCTGCGTCGTCGTCCTCGGAGGCGACGCCCGCGTCGGCGGCTTCAGCCGCGGACGCCTGGGTCGTGCTCGGCGCCGGGACGATCCTCTCCGAACAGGACCGGGGCTGCGCCGGCTACGTGCTCGACCTCGCCGGCTCGGACGACCTGACGCTCTTCGACTGCGGGCCGGGCACGCTGCGCTCGCTCGTCAATCGCGGCTACGCCTACGAGCAGGTCAAGCGCATCGTCGTCTCGCACTTCCACACCGACCACGTGCTCGACCTCTTCGCGCTCGGCTTCGCGCGCCGCAACCCGGACTTCGAGGCGGGGCCGCTGGAGCTGATCGGGCCGAAGGGCCTGCAGGCCTTTATCGAGAAGGTGGGCCGCGCGCTCGGCGGCGTCGAGCGCGGCTTCGACGGCGTCCGCTACCTCGAGGTCGACCCGGGCGACGGCATCGCCTCGAAGGACTTCGACGAGTACCGCCTGAGCACGGTCGATACGCACCACACCAAGGCGGCGCTCGCGTGGCGCGCCGATCTGCCGGGTGGCGGCTCGGTTTGCTTCAGCGGCGACAGCGGCGAGGAGATCGCCGTGGCGAAGCTGGCGAAGGATGTCGAGCTGTTCTGCTGCGAGTGTTCGTTCCCCGAGGAGCACGCGCAGCCGAATCACCTGCACCCCGAGGGCGCGGCGCGGCTGGCGGCGCACGCAGGGGCGCAGCGGCTGCTCTTGACACACTTCTATCCTTCGATGAACCCCGAACGGGCTCGCAAGGACGCCGGAGCGCTGTTCGACGGCGTCATCGAGCTGGCGCGGGATGGAAGCCGCCACCCGCTCGGGGTACAAGGGGCGGTCGAGGACGCACCATGATGGAACGACGAAGACGACCCCTGACGCCCCTGGCGTTCGCGACCCTGATCCCGTTCGCTGCCGCCGCCGGCCTGCTCATCTCCGCGAGCTCGGTCTCGGCCAGCTCCGGCTCGACAGCGCTGCTCTCCGCCGCGGGTGCCGCGGGCCTCGCCGAGGACGTGAGCTCGGGGCCCGCGTTCGCGACGATCAGCCAGAGCGACGTGGAGACCTACATCAACGTCATCGCCTCCCCCGGCATGGAGGGGCGCGACACGCCGAGCGAGGGGCAGGCGCGGGCCGCGGCCTACTTGATCGGCAAGTACAAGGAGTGGGGCTACGAGCCCGCCCCGGACAGCTTGCAGGTGATGGGGGACTTCGGCGGCGACGGCCCGGACGCCAGCGCCGAGGGCGGCACCTTCTACCGCCCGTTCCTACGCGAGGTGAACGCACCCGACCCGCGGGGCTGTGCGCTGGTCCGGGTCGAGGACGGCGAGACGATCGAGTTCGAATACGGCAAGGACTACGTGCCCGTTCACCGCGCCAGCGGGAGCGCGCGCGGCGAGCTCGTCTTCGGCGGCTTCGGCATCGACTCGAGCAAGGAGAAGTACGACGACTTCAAGAGCGTCAAGGTACGCGGCAAGGTCGTCCTCCTGTTCGAGGGCGAGCCGCGCCACAGGTCGAAGTTCGATGGCGAGGAGTTCACCGAGGCCGCCTCGTTCTTCACCAAGCTCGCGACGCTGAACGAGCAGGGCGCGGCCGCCGCGCTCGTCGTGCGGCGCCCGCCCGTCGGCGCGGAGGAGGACGAGGAGAACCTCCTCGACTACCGCTACAGCTACGCGCAGTTCCTCTCCGGTGGACGCCCCGACTCGGGCTCGCGCAGCCCGTCGAAGTCGCTGCCGACGCTCGAGATCTCGATGGACGCGGCGACGCGGCTGCTCGGCCAGGACGCGCGCAAGCTCGCGGCCAAGATGGACAAGAGCGCGCGGCCGACGAAGGTCAAGCTCCAGGACATCGAGGTCTCCGTCGACTCCGCGACCGAGCGCAAGTCGATCCGTCACGACAACGTGGTCTGCGTGCTGCCGGGCAGCGACCCCGAGCTCTCTAAGGAATACGTCCTCGTCGGCGCGCACTACGACCACATCGGCGTCGGCCCCCGTGGTCGCGT
>CAYGST010000506.1:0-3983 GCA_964352415.1 uncultured Planctomycetaceae bacterium
GCCAAAAGTCCGGGCCCCAGCCCCGGCTTCCCCAGAGCTGACCGAGGACCTGCGAGGCGCGCAGGACCGGCGCTCGCAGCAGGCTCGCCCGTGAGGCGCCGGCGCTCTCCCCCACGAAGCGCCAGTCCTCGCGCAGCTCGTAGGCGATCCCGCGCAGCACGGAGGTCCAGGTGGGCCGCAGGAGATGCCCGTGGATCTCGCGGTGGAAGGCCGCGTCGAGGCGGTAGCGCTCGAAGGCCTCGCGGGGCGTGTAGCGGTGCGCGTGGTGCGCGACCGCGCCGGGCGCGAAGCGCACCTCCCAGCCGGCGGCGGCGACCCGCGCGGCCCAGGCGAAGTCCTCGCCGAAGGGCACCTCGGGGAAGTTCACCTCGCGAAACACGTCCGCGCGCACCGCGCTGGCGACGTTGTTGAAGCGCAGGCGCTCGAGCCGCTCGGCGCCGGGCAGGCGCCAGAGCTCGCTGGCCTCGACCGGCTCGAGGCGCGGCGCCTGCGCGCGCGCCTCGGGGGCCGCGAGCACCGTGCGGGCCGTGAGCGGATCGTCCTCCGCGTGCGGCAGCACCCGCGCGTAGGCCCCGGCGACGCGCGCGAGCTCGAGCGGCGCGACCAGCTCGGTGAGGAACTCAGTGCCGGCGGGTACGACGTCCTGCGACAGGAACACGAGCCGCTCGCCCCGCGCCCGCGCCGCCAGCGCGTTGCGCGTCCGGCCGTGCCCGAACTCGGCCTTCGGGATCACCTCGACCTCCGCTCCGGCTTCGCGCAGGAGCACCGCCGTGTCGTCGGTCGACGACGAGTCGATCGCCAACAGCTCGCACTCGGGCCAGAGGCGCTGCTGCGCGAGCCCGGGGAGCAGCCGCGCGAGGTCGCGCGCGCCGTTCCAGGTCGGGAGGAGGATGGAGAGGCGGGGGGACGTCATGGCGCACGGTCCGGGGAAGTCTACACCCCCCCACGACCGAGGCGAGGACCGTCACGTGGCCCGCGAAGGTCGACCGCTCCGCTCCCCCGCGAGCGGCCGCTGCGGCTCCTCCGGCCAGGACTCGCCTGACTCGCTTGGCGCGGGCCCGTCCGGTAGCCTGGGCGCCCCTTCGGCTCCGTCCCAAGCGACTGCATGAAACGCGACTTCGTCCCGATCCTCTTCGGCGTCTGCATCACCGCCCTGCTCTCCGGCACGTTCGTCATCGCCGGACTGAAGGCGGGCATCACGCCTGGGGTGAGTCCGCTCGTCATCCTCTGCGCCTGGGGCCTGTTCTCCTCGCGCGCGATCGGCAAGGAGGGCACGCGCTTCCTGAACCTGACGCAGGTCTCCGGCTCGGCGGGCATGGCCGTCACGGCGGGCGTGATCTTCACGGCCCCCGTGATCCAGATCGTCTACCGCCAGAAGGGCCTCGAGCCGCCGCCCGTGGACGTCGTCTCGCTGATCGTGCTGAGCCTCGCCGGCGCCTTCATCGGCTTCGGCTTCGTGGGGCTCGCGACGAAGAAGTTCCTCTCCGACCCCTCCTTGCCCGCGCCCGAGGCGCGCGCGTGCAAGACGATGATCAGTTCGGCCGTCACCGACTCGGCGAAGCGCCCGTTCATGGGCCGCTCGCTGTTCGCCGCGCTCGGCACCGGCGCGGTGACGACGCTGGCCGTCAAGATGGGCGCCTTGGTCGGCGCGCTCCCGATCCTCTCGCAGCAGCGCGGGGAGAACGAGTTCAAGGCCAATCTGCCGCTGGACGCCCTCCTGATGGGCATCGGCGGCCTGCTGACCCTGCCCACCGCCCTGCTGGTCTTCGGCGGCGCCATGATTCGCATGGGCGGCGAGTACACCCTCGGCGGCTTCGCCCCGGACTCGATCTGGGCCGAGCGCTTCGTCGACAGCACCGGCGGCGACCTCGAGATCTCGATGCGCTGGCTCGGCGGCGCGACGATGCTCGTCGCCGTCTGCTACTCGCTCGTGAAGTTCATGGGCGTCAAGAAGATCCACGCGTCGAGCGCCGACGAGGATCACGTCCTGAGCGTCGATCCGAACGTGCGCAAGTGGCTCGGCCTGTCGATCGGCCTCGGCGTCGCGATCCTCGTCGGGTGGCTCGTCAGCGCCGCTGGCATCGGCAGCTTCATGTTCACGATGGCGATCACGATCCTCGTGATGTCCATGCTGATGACGACACTCGGCGCGATCCTCTCGCTGCAGATCGGCAGCTCGGCCTCACCGGTCTCCGGCACGATCTTCGTCACGACGCTCGTCCTGTGCCTCGCCGCGCTCGCAGTCGATCACGCCTCGATCGAGGACGTCCTGATCCTCACGCCGCTGACCGTCGGCGCCTGCGTCGCGGTCTGCACGGCGAACGACTCGAGCCAGGATTACAAGACGATGCAGCTCGGCGGCGTGCGCGTGCAGGACGGGTTCATCGCGCAGATCCTCGGCCTCATCGTCGGGTGCATCGTCGTGCCGGTCGTGCTCTACGTCGCCGACAGCTCCTACGGCGTGGGCACCGACGCCCTGCCCGCCCCCCAGGGCAAGATGTTCGCGACGCTGATCGACGGGCTGCTGCTCGAGAGCCAGCTGCCATGGTTCCCGATCTTCGCCGGCCTCGGGCTCGGCGTGCTCGCGGTCGGCCTCGAGGTCTTCGCGACCAAGCAGGGCTGGATGCTGCCGTCGATGGCGCTCGCCGTCGGGATCTACCTGCCCGCCGCGATCGGCGTGGGGATCCTCGCCGGCGCGCTGTTCCGCTACTTCGGCGAACGCGGGCGCACGCGTCAGACGAACGAGTCGATTCTGACCGCTGCCGGCCTGATCACGGGCGCGGCGCTGCTGGAGCTGATCCTCGGCATCGCGATCCTCGCGGGCTTCGAGGAGGGGCGCCTCGAGCTCTTCCACGGCTCCGGCACCTGGACCGCTGCCCTCGGCATCCTGGCGATCGGCGCGCTCCTGTTCTGGAACTCGAAGCACTCTGCCACCGAGGAGTAAGGGCACCGAGAAACAGGCGACTTCGAGCGCCCAGGCCGGGCTCTCGTGGGCGATCGCGCTCGCTTTCTCCCCCGCCTGCGCCCAGGCCCTGTAAGATCGAAGCCTTCTCTCGGTCCTGCCGCACTTCGCGTGCGTCGGGGCCGTCCAGGAGAAAGCGGGGGGATTCCGATGGAGTCCGGTCCCGACGCGCCTCCGGGATCTCCCCCCCGGACGAGTCCTCCCGCCGCTCCCCTGCCCGACCTTCGACGCGCGCCGCTCGCGGCGCTACTCGACGAAGATCCCCGAAGCCCGCCAGAGGGCCTCGGTGCGGTCGATGCGCTCGCGAGCCTCGTCGCGCAGGCGACCCGCGAGGTGGCTCACGAAGAGCTCCGCGGTCGCCACGGCCGGGACCGAGCTGTCGAACGGTCCGACGGCGGGCACCCGCAGCTCGCACCAAGCCTCCGCGATCGGGACCAGGGGCGAGAGCGGTCCGTCGGTGATCGCCACGACGCGGACGCCCGCGGCGGCGAGGCTCTCGGCCGCGAGCACGGCGTGGCGCCGGTAGCGCGCGAAGTCGACGACGACCGCGGCGTCGCCAGGGCCCGCGTTGCCGAGGTCGCGGCCGCTGGCGTGCTCCTCGACGAAGTGCACGTTCGGGCGGATCATCGTCAGCCCGCTGTAGAGCGCGAGGGCGCCGGAGCGGGACGTCTCGCCGGTCAGGATCCAGACCTGCGGTGCGGCGAGCAGCGGCGCCGTCAGCTCGTCGAGGCGCTCGGGGGTCAGGACCTCGAACACGTGGCCGAGGGCCGCCTCGAGGTCACGCTGGCTCGGGCCGGGACCGTCCTCGCGCTGGCGAATGCGCTCGCTGGGGCGCAGGAGCTGCTCGGAGATGCCGTCGCGAACGTGGCCCTGGAGCTCGGTGAAGCCCGCGAAGCCGAGCTTGGTGGCGAAGCGGACGACCGAGGGGCGGCTGGTCGCGACGCGCTGCGCCAGATCCGAGACCGTCCCGAAGGCGAGCAGCGTGGGCTCGGCGAGCACCGCCTCCGCGATGCGGCGGTCG
>CAYGST010000507.1:0-3979 GCA_964352415.1 uncultured Planctomycetaceae bacterium
GGCCTTGGCGACGCGCTGCACGGCAAGGCGCTGAATCTCTGCGCGACCGTGCCCCTGAACGCACGCGAGTGCGTCGAGGAGCTGCGCCGCGCCACCGGCCGCGACCTGCACTTCCACCCCCGCTCGCTGCCGCTCTCGCAGTCGATGGAGATCGGCAAGTGGGCCGTCAAGCTCGTCGGCGGACGCTCGGGCCTCGTCTTCCCGTCCTACCACGACCTGAAGACGCGCGGCCTGTTCTCCGGCTTCACCAGCGACATCGCGCGCGAGGTCCTCGGCTGGGAGCCCGTCGAGGAGCGCGAAGCCTTCCTCGATCGCGCCGTGCGCATCTACGGCGAGCGCGCGCCGGAGTAGCGTGCCGGCGCCGCACGTCCTGCACGTCTTCTCGACGTTCGTGCCCGCGGGCCCGGAGGTGCGGACCGTGCGGCTGATCAACGCCCTCGGGAGCGAGCTGCGCCACTCGATCCTGGCGATCGACGGGCGCACCGACGCCGCCGCGTTGCTCGACCCCGCCGTGGATGCGCGCGTGCTCCCGAGCCTGCCGCGCGCCGGCACGCCGCGGACCGTGCGCGCGCTGCGCAGGCTGTTCGGCGCCGAGCGGCCCGATCTCGTCTGCAGCTACAACTGGGGAGCGTTCGACAGCGTGCTCGCGACGCGCTTCACCAGACTCGCCAAGCGCCACCTGCACCACGAGGACGGCTTCAACATCGACGAGGCCGAGCGCTTCAAGCCGCGGCGCGTCTGGACGCGCCGGCTGTTCCTGCAGGGCGTCGCCCGTGTCATCGTCCCCTCGCACACCCTCGCCGCCGTCGCGCGCGACGAGTGGCGGCTGCTGTCGAACCGCGTGGAGCTCGTACCGAACGGGATCGACCTCGGCGCGTTCACGCAGCGCGACGGCAACCCGGCGCTGCGCGCAGAACTCGGGATCGGCGCGGACACGCCGGTCGTCGGCTTCGTCGGCCACCTGCGCCCCGTCAAGAACCCCGAGCGCCTGGTGCGCGCCTTCGCGGCCGTGAACTCCCCCACGCCGCCGGCGCTCGTCCTGCTCGGCGAGGGCGAGGAGCGCGAGCGCATCCTCGCGGTCGCGGGCGAGCTCGGCGTCACGGAGCGCGTGCACCTCGTCGGGCATCAGACGGACACCGCGCCGTGGTACCGGCTGATGGACGCCTTCGCGCTCAGCTCGGACAGCGAGCAGATGCCGGTCGCGCTGCTCGAGGCCATGGCTTCGGGCCTTCCCGTCGCCTCCACCGACGTCGGCGACGTGCGCCACATGTTGCCCGCGGAGCAGGGCGAGCTCGTCGTCCGTGGCGACGCCGAGGCGCGCGGCGCGAGCCTCGCGCGCGCGCTCGAGCGGCTCGTCCAGGACGCTGCGCTGCGCGCGGACCTCGGCGCCGCCAACCGCGCTCGCGTCGAGGAGCGCTACAGCTTCGAGCGCATGCTCGCCGCCTACCGCCGCCTCTACCTCGACACGCTCGCGAGCTGACCATGCAAGGCGACACGCCCGACGATCCCCCGCCGTTCCCACCCTTCGAGACGGTGACCTCGGAGCAGATCTACGACTCGCCGTGGTGCGGGCTGAAGCGCAACGAGGTGCGGCTGCCGAACGGCGAGCTGCAGGAGTACCACCTCTTCGAGGTCAGCGACGCCGTCGCCGTGCTGCCCGTGCGCAGTGACGGCTCGATCGTGATGATCGGGCAGTACCGCTATCCGCATGGCCGGACGCACTGGGAGATCCCGGCCGGCCGCATCGACGAGGGCGAGGACCCGGCCGAAGCCGCGCGCCGCGAGCTGCTCGAGGAGACGGGCCACGCCGCGGGCGAGCTCGTCCCGATCCCCGGCTTCTACCCGACGAACGGGATCAGCGCGCACTACGCGCACGCCTTCGTGGCGCTCGACTGCGAGCCGGTCGCCCAGCCGAACCTCGACGACTCCGAGCAGATGTTCACGCGCGTGTTCACGCGCGCGGAGGTCGAGGCCCTCCTCGACGCGGGCAAGCTGGCGGACGCCTTCACGGCGCTGCCTCTCTTGTACTACCTGCGCCGCTGGCGCTGAGCCTGGCGCGGGGCGCCGCGGCCTACTCCTCGACGGTGATCGCCATCGGAATCGTCCGTCCTCCAACGACGTCGAGCCGGAACGGGCCGAGCCGGGTGTCGCCGTGTCGCGCGTGCAGCGCGTAGACCCCCTCCGCCAGGGGCTTCACGTCCGCGACCCCGTCCTCGCCCACGGAGAAGGAGAGCCGGGTCGGCTGCTCCCCGCCCTCCGGCTGCACGTCGACGAACCACTCACGCGCCGGCGCGCCGTCCGGCGTCGTGAGCGCAACGCGCGCGCCCCCGTCGCTCCCGAAGGCGAGGTCGACCGTGGTCGGCTCCGCGGTCGCGGTCCACGGCCCCTGCCAGACCGGCGCGCAGCGCATCCCCGGCAAGTGGAAGTCCGCCACGTACCGCCGACCGATCTCCAGGCGATCGATGCGGTAGCGTCCGCCCTCGATCGCGACCGTGCGCGGAGGGCCGCCGACCCAGGTCCGAGCGCCCTCGCGCCACTCGCCCACACTGACCATCAGCGAACGCGGGTACGGGTCGCGACCGGAGTAGCGGACCTCGCCGTGGAGCGTCCCTCCCCGGAAGTCGTCCGCGTCCAGGACGATCACGAGGTCGTCCGTCCCCGCGCTCACGTCGTGGGTCCAGATCCGGTAGTCCGTCCGGGCAAGATCGGGAATGGCGTCGACTCGATACAGGTAGTCGCGGTGCAGCCCCTCGAAGCGGAAGCGCCCGTCCTCGTCGGTCTCCACCAGACCACGGGCGGTCATCTGCTGGAACTTCGAATCGAGGCACCAGTCGGCCTCCCCCGTGCTCGCACTGGGCGACGTCACCAAGCCGACCCCCGACCTGGGTTCGCCCGCCCCGTCCTGCACCCGGCCCGCGATGAAGGAGGCGGCCTCGAGCGGCAGCTCGACCCAGGCCGCCGGACTCTCGTCGGAGACGGCGCCAGCGCTCGGCGCTCCCGAGAGGTGACCCTCCGCGCGAGCGGCCAGGCGAAAGCCCGTCGGCCGTTCGAGCTCGAGGTGAAACTCACCCTTCGAGTTGCAGGAGGCGGTGAGGAGCGGCATCCCGGACTCCTCGGGCACGAGCAGCACGGTCCCGGTCGCGAGATCGCAGCCCGGCGGCGCGAGCAGCACGCCGTCGACCCGGTAGCGAGCCCGGTGGACGACCAGGACCTGCTCCTCGTCGGCGTCGTCCGGCAGGCGTAGCGCGCGCCAAGCGCTCGCCGCGTCCTCGGTCGTGGCGCGCAGCCTCCAGGCGGCGGACAGCCCATCGACCGTTAAGGCGAAGCGCCCCCGATCGTCGGTGAGCGTGGGATCGGTCGGGCTCGCGCCCGCCCCGCCGAGCTGGAACTCGGTGAGGTCGAGTTCGACCGTCGCGTCGGTGACGGGTTCACCCGCGGTGGTCCACACCACGCCATGGACGGTGACCTGCGGCAGGAGGACCAGCTCGAGGACGCCCGCTCCGCAATGGTAGGCTTCGTATTCGTGCGGCATGATCCGGCGGCTCCCCGACGACAGACCCCGCGCGGCGTTCTCCGCCACGACGATCAGGCCGCCGCTGGTGTCGGCGATGCGCAGCTCCGCCGCGCCGCGCAGGTCCGCGCTGACCGGCTCCGCCAGCGGCGCGCCGTCGAAGCGGGAGAGCCGCAGCTCGCACTGCGCGATCCCTTCGCCGGACGCCTCCACGCAGCGCACCGCGAGGCAAACGTCCGCCGCGCCCGCGGCGGCGGACTCGTCCTCGACGATCTCGGCTTCGACCTGGGGCGTGGCGGTCTCCGTGAGCGATGTGCGCTCGGAGTCCGGCGCCATCGCTGGGTCGCTCAGCGCGTTCCCGTCCGGCCGCGCGTCGGCGGCTGCGCTCGTCGCTGGAGACGACTCGACGGCCTCGCGGCGCGAACCGTCATCGCCCTCGGCTCCGAGCTTCCAGACGAAGAGGCCGAG
>CAYGST010000508.1:0-3978 GCA_964352415.1 uncultured Planctomycetaceae bacterium
AACGTGCTGACCGTGGATGCGCCGCGGCTGGGCCGTCGCGAGCGAGACGTTCGAAACCGCTTCCACCAGCCGCCCGGGCTCACGCTGGCCAACATCCAGCTCTACGGCTACCGCGCGGAGGATCAGGGCGACGCGCAGCTCGCCGACGTCCAGGGCCCGCAGCAGCGGGGCCACGGCCTCGCGCGCGACGCCCCGCCGGTCGCGGGAGCCGGCGTCGAACAGCCACGTCCCTGCGCCCGGAGCCCGCAGCACGACCGCCGTCCCGTGTCCGACGTCGAGCGCGTGCAGCTCGAGTCCGCGCGGCCCGGACCACCACGGCACGAGCAGGACGCCCCACAGCACGCAGGCTGCGCGGCCCGCCGCTGCCCCGATCCGATCGCGGCGCGCGGCCGCGACCAGGACCAGCAGGCCGGCCGCCATCAGGAGCGCCTCGGGCCGTTCGGGTAGCGGAACGGGGGTCCCCGGCCAGCGGTCGAAGCTCTCGAGCAACCCGACCATGGCTCGCGAGAGCGCGCCGAGCGCGGACTCCAGCGCGTCGAGCGGGGCGAGCACCCACAGCCAGGCCAGGCCGAGGAACAGCGCGAGCAGCGGCAGCAGCGCGAGCGTCGCGAGCGGCCCCGCGACGCTCCACTCCCCGAACGTCCCCCACACGATCGGGAGCGTCGCGACGCTCGCCGCTGCGGAGGCCGCCAGCGAGAGCCGTACGCCGCGCAGCACGCGGGTCGCGAGGATGCGCAGCAGCGGTGAGCGTCGCAGCCCGAGCCCATCGACATCCGCCACGACGGGCCACCGCTCACGGCTCCAGCTGCCCAGCCGCGGCGTGATCAGCACGAGGCCGAGGGTGGCGACGTAGCTGAGCTGCAGCGACAGGCTGCGCAACGCTTCTGGATCGGCCAGCCACTCGATCGCTGCCGCGGAGGCCCACAGCGAGAGCGAATCCGGACGTCGCGCGTACGGCGAACCGCCGCGACGTGGGACCAGCCCGACGAGCTGCGCGAGGGCCAGGGCGAGGGCGGCGCGCAGCACCGGCGCGCCGGCGCCGGCGAGGGGGACGAACAGCGCGAGCAGCAGCGCGCGCCAGACTGCGGGCTCGCCGAGCTGCCGGGCGCGCCGCCGTCGCCCGCCGAGCCGCCGAACCAGCCAGGCCGCGCCCGCTCCGAGCGGCCAGATCCACAGCGCGGCGACGAGGCCGACGTGCAGCCCGCTGACCGCCAGCGCGTGCCGCGTCCCCGTGCGCGTGAACAGGTCCCCGAGGCCCATGGGCAGCTGCCCACGCTCCCCGAACAGCAGCGCCGCCGCGAGCCCGCGGGCCAGGGGATCCTCGATCGCCCACAGCCGTCGCAGGCAGCCGGCGCGCCATCCCCGCAGGCGTCGCCGGGCGGCGTCCAGCGGACTGCCACCCGTTGGCGCGAGTCGCCGCACCTCGTCCGGCTGCAGCGTTCGCGGCGCCGCCATTTGGCGAGGACGCGCCACGGGACCCCGGGACGGCGGCGTGGGGGACGCGGTGGGCCGCAGCTCGACCCGCTCGCCGTCGGCCAGCACACCGCGCGGCACCTCGTAGCTCTGCGTCCGGTCGCCGGCCAGCCGGCCGACGAGCTCCGTTCCGCGCGAGAGCGTCTCCCAGCGTCCGACGGCGGGGCCCGTTCCTCCGGATGGCGGCGCGTGGTCGAGGAGCGCGCGCCGCCCGCCGGCCACGAGCGCGAGCACCGCGAGCGTCCCCAGTCCGACGCCCTGGACGCGTCGCCGGCCCGGCGCCCGGGAGCCGCGCTGCCGCGACTCCGCGCGCTCCGCGCCCCGGGCTCCCGCGCGCCTCCACCACGCGCGGCGCAGCGCGGCGTAGCCGAGCGCCAGCAGCCCGCAGGTCCCGATCCAGGCGGCCGCGGTTCCGGGGACGCCCTCCACCGCCGCCCATCCGCTCGCGAGACCTTCGCCGAGCGCCCCGGCCGCGAGCAGCGCGATCAGCGGGCGGCTCACGGAACGCCGCGGCCCGTCGCCGCCGCGCCCGGAGCGCTCCTCGTCGTGGACGCCTCCCGGGCCCTCGACGCGCCACGGCCGGCCCGCCTCCCGGCCGGGCCCGTCCCGCTCCTCCGGCCCCGATCGGCCCGCTGTTGTTGCTTCGTCTTCCATGCACGGCTTCGCGAGAGAACGACGCGCGGGCCGCCGATCGGTTTCCCCCTCGGCGCCGCAATTCCGGCGGCTACACTCCGTCCATGCCTGCGATCCACGCGCTCTTCCCCGGCACCTTCGACCCGATCACGCTCGGCCACCTCGACCTCGTGCGCCGCGCCAGCGCGTTGTTCGAGCGCGTCACGGTGCTGGTCGCCGCCCACGCGACCAAGGGGCACGTCTTCGATCTGGAGCAGCGCGTCGCCCTTGTGCGCGGTGCGCTCGACCCGGTCGACGGGTTCGCGGGCGTCTCCGTAGCGACCACCGCTGGCCTGCTCGTCGACGCGCTCGAGGAGTACGACGCCCAGGCCGTCGTGCGCGGCGTGCGCGGCGCCGTCGACGTCGAGTACGAGCTCTCGATGGCGAACACGAACCGCGCCATGCGGCCGCGCATGGACACCGTCTTGCTCGCGGCGACGCCCGAGTTCGCGCACGTCTCGAGCACGCTCGTCCGGCAGATCGCCTCCCTCGGCGGGGACGTCTCCACCTTCGTCCCGCCCAACGTGCTCGCCGCTCTGCGCGAGCGTTTCCCGCAGCCTCGCTCATGACCGAACGCCGCGTCATTCACACCGATCTCGCTCCCGCCGCCATCGGCCCCTACAGCCAGGCTGTCGTCGCGGGCGGCTTCGTGCACTGCTCGGGGCAGATCGCGATCGACCCCGCGACCCAGGCGGTGATCGACGGCGACGTCACCGCCCAGGCCGAGCTGTGCCTGAAGAACCTCGGCGCCGTCCTCGAAGCGGCGGGCTCGAGCTTCGCGCGCGTCGTGAAGTGCAACGTCTTCCTCGCCGACATGGCGGACTTCGCCAAGGTCAACGAGGTCTACGGCCGCTACTTCACCGGCGCGGAGCCGCCGGCCCGCGCCGCCGTCGCCGTGCGCGAGCTGCCCAAGTCGGTGCTCGTCGAGATCGACTGCATCGCGCTCGCCGATTGACGCGCGCCGCATGACGCGCCTCCTCGTCATCGGCTGCGGCGGCTTCCTCGGCGCCATCGCGCGCTACCAGGTGTCGATCTGGGTCGAGAACCGCCTCGAGAGCGCCGTGCCCTACGGCACCATGGCGGTCAACGTGCTCGGCTGCCTGCTGCTCGGCTTCCTCGCCGTCTGGGTCCAGGCGCGCGACGGCCTCTCCGACGACACGCAGCTGTTCCTCAAGGTCGGGCTGCTCGGCGCGTTCACGACCTTCTCGACGCTCGGCTTCGAGACCGTGGAGCTCTTCGGCGACGGCGAGTGGGGGAGCGCGTTCGTCAGCCTCGTCGGCAACCTGGTCCTGGGCCTGGGCGCGGTCGTCCTCGGGGGCTGGCTCGCGCGCGGCCTCGCCTGAGAGCCTGCGAAGGAGTCCATCTCACTCCTCGCCACGCCTCGCTCGCGCCCCGAGCTGCGTTGCCCCTCCTCCGAAACGGCCTGCGTTGCTTCGTCAGGGCGCCTTGTCGGGACACGCTCGCGACGCGCCGAGAAGCGCGAGCGCTTCCTTCACGGGCTCTGAGCGTCCGCGCTGCGGCTCGTTCGGGGCAGCGCGCCGAGTCGCGCGTGGCCCGGTCGCAGCTCCTGCTCGTCGATAAGCCAAGACGATCGAACGGCATCGTATGGATTCGCACCGTGTTCGGGCCGGAGCGGGTCCCCTGAGGCGAACCCATCTCGCTCCCAGGAGGCGATCCACATGCTGCACCCGAACCTCGTCCTCGTCGCGCTCGCGACGCTCTCGCTCTCGCTCCAAGGCCTCGCGTCGACGTCCGCGCAGGAGGACGCGCTCGCCGAGCGACCCGCGGCCCCAGCGACGCGCGGGCTGCACCTCACGGCCCACGACGTCGACG
>CAYGST010000509.1:0-3976 GCA_964352415.1 uncultured Planctomycetaceae bacterium
GCGTCGACCATCGTCGCCGAGCGGTACTCGACCAGCTGCCACGCGCCCTGCAGGCGCCGGAGCTTCTGTACCGCGCCGCGGCGCATCGCCTGCTCGAGCTCGTCCTGGCGCTGCTTGATGCGCTCGGCCTGGGCCTGCCGCAGCTCGGCGGGCGTTGGCTCTTCGGCGTCCTGGTCCTGCGCTGCGGCGACGGCCAGCGTGCCGCACAGGGCGGCGGTCAAGGCAACTGCGATCCACTCGAGCTTCATGGGGTCCTCCGGGGGTCTCCCGGTCTCTTCGACGCGACGCAACTCGAACCGTAGCGCCGCCAACGCAGGGTACCGGAGCCCGGAAAGCCGAGGGAGCGTCGGCGCTCCTCGCTTCCCGGCCGTCCGCCGGTCACAGCGAGGCCGCGCACGACGATACGGGGCTCGCTTCGCGGTCCGGCGGCGTCCCAGGACGGTCGCTCGGGCCTCGGGCGGGCTCCGCGCCCCCAGGGGGCCGTTTCCGGCCCCCGGGCTGCGGGGCGAGCGCCGCAGAACCCCCCGGCATTGCTATGGTCTCCCGCATGATTCGCCTTCTGATCCTCTTCCTGACGGCCCTGGGCCTGGTCGCGCCGTCCGCCGCCGCCCAGGCGAAGGCCCGTGGGCAGCTCTTCACCCGCCAGGACGGGACGGACCTGCGCTTCGCCATCGACATCGAGATCGAGCCGGACTTCCACCTCTACCACAAGGAGCTCGGCGGCGAGAACGCGACGGGCAAGCCCCTGACGGTCGAGCTCTCGGGGGACGGCTTCGAGTTCGCCGAGCTGGTCTGGCCGAAGCCCCACGAGTACGTCCAAGAGGACTTCGTCAACGGCGGCGAGACCTACATCCTCGGCCACGAGGAGCGGCTCGTGCTCTACGGGCACGCGACGCTCGAAGAGGGCGTCGAGGCGGACGACCTCGAGGTGAAGCTCGACGGTCTGACCTGCCTGGACAATGGCGCGTGCTTCCCCTACTCGGAGACGCTCGTGCCGGATGGGGACGGGCCGGAGGCGCTCTTCGCGAGCTACCCGGCGTCCCTTGTGGCGAGCGCCGACGCGCTCGACACCGGGACCGCCCAGGGCGGCGGCTTCGAGGCGCCGGGTGACTTCGGCAGCGGCTTCGGCGGCGGAGCCGCGAGCGACGACAACCGCGCCCATGGAGAGCTCTACGCCCGCGCGGAGGGCGACGCGCTCGAGGTCGCGCTCGTCATCGAGATCGACGAGGGCTTCCACCTCTATCACAAAGAGCTCGGCGGCAAGAACGCGATCGGCAAGCCGCTCGTCGTCGAGCTGTCGGGCGAGGGCATCACCTTCGACGCGCTGCGCTGGCCGGAGCCGCACGAGCTCCCGCAGGAGGACTACATCGACGGCGGGATGACCTACATCCTCGGCCACGAGGGCTCGATCACGCTCCACGCGACCGGGACGCTCGCCGCGGGAGCGAGCCCGGAGAACGTCGCCGCGAAGCTCGACGGTCAGACCTGCGAGGACACCGGCGTCTGCTACGCGTACATGGAGACGCTGGCCGCGATCGTCCCGGGCCCCAAGGCCGTGTGGGCCAGCGTGCCGCCCCAAGGCGGGGCCGGCGAGGGCTCGGAGGGCGGCGATGGCTCGCGCAAGAAGAAGGACGAGGGCCTCTTCGCGCTGATCCTCGCCGCGATCGGCGGCGGCATCTTCGCGCTCTTGATGCCGTGCACCTACCCGATGATCCCGATCACGATCTCCTTCTTCACGAAGCAGGCCGAGGCGCGGGACGGCAACGTGTTGCCGCTGTCGCTCATGTACGGCGCCGGCATCGTCTTGATCTTCATCGCGATCGGCGTCGTCGTCGGGCCGGTCATCATGGCCTTCGCGACGCACCCGATCACGAACCTCGTGTTGGGCTCGATGTTCGTGCTGTTCGCCGCTGCGCTGTTCGGCGCGATCACGCTCAACCCGCCGTCGTCGATGATGAGCCTCGCGGGCAAGGCCTCGATGACCGGCGGCCTGATCGGCGTGTTCCTGATGGGCATGACGCTCGTGCTCACGTCGTTCACCTGCACGGCGCCGTTCGTCGGCAGCCTGCTGTCGTTCGCCGCTGGCGAGAGCGGATCGATCTTCCGCATCGTGATCGGCATGGGCACCTTCGGCCTGACGATGGCGATCCCGTTCATGATCCTCTCGCTGGTCCCGGGCAAGATCCAGTCGCTGCCCTCGAGCGGCGAGTGGATGGACACGCTCAAGGTCAGCCTCGGCTTCATCGAGCTCGCGGCCGCGCTCAAGTTCTTCTCGAACGTCGACCTCGTCTGGGGCTGGGGCGTCCTGTCGCGCGAGCTCTTCCTGATGCTGTGGGCGCTGATCTTCGTCATCGCCGGCGTCTACCTGCTCGGCTGGATCAAGGTGAAGGGTCACGGCGGCGAGACGACCTCGGGCCGCATGCTGGCCGCGACGTTCTTCCTGCTCTTCGGCGCGTACTGCTGGCACGGCTACAAGGGCAACGAGATGGACGGGATCATGACGGCGATCATTCCGCCGTACTCGTCGTCGATCGAAGGTGCCGGGCACGCTTCCGCTGGCGGCGGTGCGCGCCGGTCGAGCTCGCACGAGATCGTTCTCGACGACCTCGAAGCCGCGAAGGGCTCCGCTCTCGCGCAGTCCAAGCCGGTGCTGATCAACTTCACCGGGTACACCTGACCCGCGTGCCGGCAGATGGAGCTCAAGGTGTTCCCTGCCCCGGCGGTCGCCGGTCTCCTGAAGGGCCTCGTCGAGGCGCGCATCCACAACGACGGTGCGAACCAGGACGAGATCCGCGCGTGGCAGGACGGGATGATCCAGACTCTCGCCACCCCGTCCTACGCGCTGATCGACCCGAAGGACGAGCGCATCCTCGCGATCCACGAGGGCCCCGAGACGGACGCGGAGCTGTTCGCCGAGTGGCTCGATGAGTCGCTCGCGAAGTACGCGGCGCACTGAGCCGACAGCGCGCACGCTGCGCGCCGCGCCCGAGGGACGCGAACTCGACCACGACGCGCGGCGCTCCCGGGGGCGCCGCGCGTCGCGTTGGCGCTCAGCGGATCGTCACCCGGTCGAGCGCGCGCGTGAAGGGGACGGAGCCGCCGAAGCGATCGGCGGGGGCCGGCCCGAGCTGCCCGCTCCACCAGACTTCCTCGGCTCCGGACGGGATCTGCATCTCGAGGGTCCACTCCGTGCCGATACGGCGCCGGTCGATGGCGTGGGTGACGGCCGAAAGGCCGCGCCAGGTCCAGCCGAGGAACACCCGGTTCTCGTGCAGCGACGGAAAGGCCAGGCAGGCGAGGTTCAGGGTGCGCGCCTGGGTCGGGGTCCGCACGAACGTTCCCCTGGCGCCGCGCTCGAAGGCCATGGGCGCGCCGCCGAGGCGGACCAGGAAGGCCTCGACGTCGTCGTACCGCTCGCGCGTTCGCGGGGACACGAACGAGCGCGTCGGGAGGCAGTAGAGTCGCAGCTCTCCGTCCGGGGTCTCGGCGGCGCCGAGGATCGTCGCCTCGAGGTCGATGCTGCGCAGCGTCTCCAGGTCGAGGGCTGCGGGGTCGAGGCCGTGACCTGCGGCGAGGATGAACTGCGGCTCGCGCGCCATCAACCCGATCCGGCCGCCGTCGTGTTCGCGCTCCTCGTCCAGAGTCAGCCACAGGACCTCGTCCTGGAAGCCGGTCGCGGAGAAGCGCAGGCGCACGCGGCTCGGGAGCGAGTGGCCCGCGCTGCGCAAGCTCGGCGCGCGACCGGGGAGCAGGAGCTCGTAGGTGCCATCGTCCGTCACGTCGATCACCTGCGTCCAGCTCCAGCCCTCGCTCCACTTCGGGTCGGGGGAACGCGGGTCGCTCGTGAAGCCGCAGTGCACGTGGACCGTGCGCGGCGGGCCGAGCTCCTCCTCGAACACGGGACCGATCCAGCCGCGTACGCGGTGACCTTCGCGCAGAGCGACCTCGACCACGCTGACGCTGCCCGTGGACGCGG
>CAYGST010000510.1:0-3966 GCA_964352415.1 uncultured Planctomycetaceae bacterium
CATCTATCCTCCTCCCGGACGATCGCGCTCGCCGCAGCCCGGCGCCGCGATCGTCCGGGAGGAGGATAGATGCTTCTCCGTGTGCCCGCCATCCCCGCAGCCGGCTGGCGAGGAACGTGCCTCCCCTACACACTGCCCCGGCCCACCTCCCGGAAGCCCCTCGATGAACGCCAACCTGATCCAGTTCCTGCGTAACGTGCGCAGCAGCTATTGGTTCTTGCCGAGCGCAATGACCTTCGGCGCGATCGCGCTGTCCGTCCTGACCCTGACGATCGACGAGAGCTACTCGGGGCCCTGGGCAGCGGATTCGACGTGGTGGTACGCGGCGCGCAGCGCCGGCGCGCGGGCGATGCTCTCGACGATCGCCGGTTCGATGATCGGGATCGCGGGCGTGACGTTCTCGATGACCCTCGTCTCGGTCTCGTTCGCCGCCTCGAACTTCGGCCCCAGGCTGATCGGGAACTTCATGCGCGATCGCGGGAACCAGGTCGTCCTGGGGACCTTCATCGCCACGTTCGTGTACTCGCTGCTGATCCTGCGGCGTGTGCGCGCGGCCGGCGACGACCTGAGCTCGTTCGTCCCGCAGCTCTCCGTCCTGGTCGCGCTGGTCCTCGCGCTCATGAGCGTGAGCGTGCTGATCTACTTCATCCACCACGTGCCCGAGACCATCAACGTGAGCCGTCTCACGGCCTCCATCGGCCGCACGTTGACGCGCGAGGTCGCGAACGTGTTCCCGAGCGCGATGGGCGAGCCCGGCCCGGAGCTCGGATCCAGGAGCAGCGGCTTCGACCGGGCGAACACGGAGTCCCTGCGCTCCCCGACCAACGGTTACCTGCAGGCTCTGAACGAGGATCGGCTGCTCGAGGTCGCCTCGAACCACGACATCGTCGTCTCGCTGCACCTGCGGCCCGGGGAGTTCGCGGTCGAGGGCGACATGTTGATCTCCGCCTGTCCGCGGGAGCGCTGGGGCGAGGAGCTGGCGGGCGAGCTGCGCGGCTGCTTCGCGTTCGGCTCCGAGAGAACGCCTGCGCAGGACGTGCTGTTCCTCGCCGATCAGCTCGTCGAGATCCTGGGCCGCGCCCTCTCGCCCGGCGTCAACGATCCGTACACGGCGATCGACTGCATCCACTGGATGCAGAGCGCCCTCTCTTCCTCCGCGGCGCGCGACGCCCCGGCCCCGGAGCGGTACGACGAGAGCGGCGCGCTGCGCGTGATCGCTCCGCCGCTCACCTTCGAGGGTCTGGTCCGGCGGCTCTGCTCGCGGTCGATCCCGTACGTGGCCCCTGACCGAAACGCGTCGCTCGCCTTCTTCGAGATGCTGGGCGCCGTCGGCTGCCGGGCGAAGTCGAAGGAGCGCCGCGAGGAGGTCAGAGCCCTGGCCAGGCAGCTCGCCTCCGCCTGTGAGGACGTCCTGCCCTCGGAGCTCCACCGCAGCGAAGTCCGCGAGGCCCTCGAGCGAACGGAGGAGCGGCTCACGTCCGCGGTCGAGGCGGAGATTCACACCCGGGACTCCGAACAAGGATCCGAGTCCCGCTAGAGAGTCCGATCGGGACCGGAAGAGCAGGGCTCGCATCCGGCATGCAAGGAGTCGAGCGCGCACGTCTATCCTCGGGGCATGACGAACCTGGACGATCTGCGTCGCGCCGCTGCGACGACCGGCCGCGCGACGCAGCGGCATGCAGCCTTCACCCGTTGGCTCGCGGCCTTCGCGCTCCTGACCCTCTTCGCGACCTCCGCGCTGGCGCAGGAGACTCCGCCGCCGGTGGCCAAGCGCGAGCCGCTCACCGTCGCGGTGCGCGAGGTCCCGCCGTTCGCGATGCGCGACGTGGACGGGGAGTGGGAGGGCCTCTCCATCTCGCTCTGGGAAGGCGTCGCCGACGAACTCGACGCCGAGTACGAGCTGCGCGAGCTGTCCCTGACGGAGACGCTCAGCGGGCTCGGCGAGGACAGCGTCGACGTCGCGATCGTCGCGCTGACGGTCACGCGCCAGCGGGAGGCTCTCTTCGACTTCTCACACCCCTACCACGTCGGAGGCCTGTCCCTCGCGTTTCGTGACGGCGGCGGCTCGGCATGGCTCGAGACGCTCAAGGGCTTCCTGTCGCTGGAATTCCTCACCGCCGTCAGCTCACTTGCCATCGTCCTACTGGGAGTCGGCCTCGCCCTGTGGCTCTTCGAGCGCCGCAGGAACAGGGAGGAGTTCGGCGGCACCGTAGTACGAGGCCTCGGCAGCGCGTTCTGGTGGTCTGCAGTCACCATGACCACCGTCGGGTACGGCGACAAGACGCCGCGAACTCTGGGCGGGCGCCTCGTCGGGCTGATCTGGATGTTTGCGAGCCTCATCCTCGTCGCGGGCTTCACGGCTTCGATCGCTGCTTCGCTCACCGCCAATCGCCTGCAGTCGAGCCTGCTCGGAGAGAAGCGCTTGACCGAGCTCTCCGTCGGCACACTCGAGGGCTCGACGGCGGAGTCCCTCGCGATCTCACGGGGTGCGCGGCTCCGCCGCTTCGCGACGCTCGACGAGGCCCTCCTCGCGCTGGAAGCCGAAGAGGTCGACGCGGTCCTACACGACGAGGCCGTCCTCGCGCACCGCGCTCGAACCGACCACCGCTGGATGCGCATCGCGCCGAAGCCCCTCGTGCGCGACGACTACGGCTTCGCCGTGCCCTCGAACAGCAAGCTTCGGGAGCCGATCAACGACGCGCTGCTGGCGATCCTGCCCTCCTCCGACTGGCAGGAGCTCACACGCCGCTTCCTCGGCGAGTGACGCGCCGGTGTGAGTACGTGAGTACTCCAACGGATCAGAGCCTGTAGATGAACGAGAACTGGACGCGCGTCGCGTCCGCGTCCTGGCCGTCCTTGTTCTTGCGCGTTCCGTGCAGCACCTCGACACCCACGTCGAAGGCCTTGTCCGCGGACCAGATGAGGTTCGCGGAGGCGTAGCTCGTGCGCTTCAGAGCGTCGCCCGCCTGACCAGCGCTGTTGTCGACGCCGGTCGCGGAGTAGCCGGCGGTAGAGCGCAGGCTCTCGCTCCAGAAGTGCTGGTAGGCGAGGAAGCCGCCGAAGGTCGGCAGCGCCTCGAGGTTCCCGTTCGCGTCGGGCGCAGCATCCAGACCGAAGCCCCGCAGGTCCTCGATGTAGCGCGCGATGCCTTCTCCGTAGGCGATCTGGTAGCGGAAGTTGTCGCGACCATGGGTGTCGTGGCGACCACTGACGTTCGCGCCCCAGCCAACGACGCTGTCCGACGCCATGCCGTCGTAGGAGATCTCGCGCAGGATGCCCGAGACGAACAGGTGACTGTGCTCGTCGTAGTCACGCCGCAGCCCAGCGGTCAGGTCCGGGTAGACCTCTTCGGCCGTGGAACCCATGGGCGCCACGACGTCGGAGCCCGGATCCTCGAGCCCGACGCTCCAGTGCCAGGGGCTCTCGTCGTGGAACGGCTGCGTCCAGCGCACCTGGCCTTGACGAAGGAAGACCGAGCCATCCGGACCCTCGAAGTCGAGGGTCTCGGGGCGCGACTCGATCATCATGAAGTTGGTCCACGTCTGGCCGGCCAGGAGATTGTCCGTCTTGGCGTAGGCGTGACGCAGCGTGAAGTCAGTCCCGTCCCCGAAGAAGTTGCCCTCGACGTAGCCGTGGATCACGCCGAGCGACGTCGGCTTGCTGAGCCCGAGGTGCAGCCGCGTGTCCCGCGCGTGGAACCTCGTGTTGCCGTTCGAAGACTCACCGGGCACCGGGATCGTGGACGTCTTGAACTGATCCTCGGTGCCGATCGCGTCGAAGTCGTGAATGGCGTCCAGCTTGATGTAGCCGCCGATCGTGATCGTCAGGTCCTCGGTGGCCTCAAGGCCGACGATGGTCTGGCCTTGCGTGGTCACGGACGGCGGGAGCGCGTCCGCTTCGGGTGTCGGCACGTCGCTCGCGCTGCCGCCCGAGAGCAGCAGCGCGGCGACGGCGAGGGGTTCGATG
>CAYGST010000511.1:0-3960 GCA_964352415.1 uncultured Planctomycetaceae bacterium
CTGGTTCCCGCCCGGCGTCGCTCACGGAGCACCCACTAAACGTGCAGGAGAGCCTATTTCTCTTGACTGAATGCCCTGATGTGGGATTTTCGCGACAGGTATATCGCCCTTTGAGGTCGGGTGTGCCCCACAGCATCTTGTTGCCCTTGAGGGGGCTTTGCGCGACTCTTCCGACGGGCGGGTGAGTGCGCAGTCCGCGAAGGGGGCGACATCGCAGTCAGTCCCGGACTCCGTCCACCCACCGCTGCAACCCGCCTCGACCCCATGACCCACCGCTCCCCCCTCGAGATCATCCAGCGGCTCTACGCCGCCTTCGCCGCCGGTGACGAGGCCGAGCTGCGCGAGCTGCTCGCGCCCGACGTCGAGTGGAACCAGTGCGCCGGGTTTCCCGGCGGTGCGCGGCGGCGCGGGGTGGACGACGTGCTGGACTCGATCCTGCGTGGCAACAGGTCGACGTGGACCGGCTTCGCGGCGCCCGTCGAGCGCTACGTGGCCGACGGCGAGACGGTCGTCGCGCTCGGGGCCTACACGGGGACGCACGCGGAGAGCGGGCTGGCGATGCGCTCGGTCTTCGCGCACGTCTACCGGGTCGAGGCCGGGCGCGTGGTGCACTTCGATCAGGTGGCCGACACCTGGCCGATGGTCGCGGCGGCGCGCGGCGAGGACCTCGGCGCGTAGGCCCATCGACCCGCGCGGTCCGGGCGCAGCGGGAGCTCGGTGTGTCGCGCTCGGGGCACCCGGTGCCCGCGAACCGCGCGACCGGGGCGACTAGTCGGTGTCTTCCTCGCTCTCGCCGCCCTCGTCCACCTCGGCGTCCGCGAAGGCGAGCTCGAGCAGCTCGATCTCGAAGACCAGCGGCTCGTTCGGCGGGATGAGGCCCTCGATGCCGTTCTCGCCGTAGGCGAGCTCGGACGGGATCTCGAGGTGGCGGCGGCCGCCGACCTTCATGCCGACCAGGCCGTCGTTCCAGCCCGCGATCGGGGCCTCGCCGAGCACGATCGTGACGGGGACGCCGCGGTCACGGCTCGAGTCGAACGTCGAGCCATCGGCGAGGTAGCCGACGTAGTCGATCGTCAGCGTGTCGCCCGGCTGCGCGCCCTCGCCCTGGCCCGGCAGGATCATCTGCACGCCGACGCCGCTCTCGAGTAGGACGAGCTGGTGGTCGATGTCGACCTTCTCGGTGATTCCGAACAGCGCGCAGCCGGAGAGCGGCAGCGCGAGGAGGCAAGCGGCGAGCGAGGCGAGCTTCATGATCCGAGCGGTGTCAGTTGGAGAGGACTGCGGAGATGGCGGCGACGTGGACGATGTCGTCGACGGTGCAGCCGCGGCTGAGGTCCATGTACGGCTTGGCGAGTCCCTGCACCAGCGGCCCGAGCGCGAGGGCGCCGGCGAGGCGTTGGGTCAGCTTGTACGCGATGTTGCCCGAGTCGAGGTCCGGGAAGACGAGCACGTTGGCCTTGCCCGCGAGCGGCGAGCGCGGCGCCTTCTTGTCGGCGACCTGCGGCACGAGCGCGGCGTCCACCTGCAGCTCCCAGTCGCAGACGAGGTCGGGGAAGCGCTGGGCGAGGAGCTCGCCGGCGCGAATGATCTTGTCCACGCGCGGGTGCTTGGCCGAGCCCTTCGTCGAGAACGACAGCAGCGCGACGCGCGGCGTCTGGCCGGTGAGCCGGCGGTGGCTCTCCGCCGAGGCGGCGGCGATGTCGACGAGCTGCTCCGCCGTCGGATCCGGCACGACGCCGCAGTCGGCGTAGGTCAGCGCCTGGTCCGGCAGCACCATCAGGAAGCAGGAGGAGACCGTCTGGATGCCGGTGGCGAGGCCGACGCCCTGCAGGCCGGCGCGCAACACCTGCGCCGTGGCGGCCTCGCTGCCCGCGACCGCGCCGTGGCAGTCGCCCGAGCGCAGCAGGAACGACGCGAAGTACAGCGGATCCAGCACGAGCTCGCGCGCCTGTTCGAGGGTCAGCCCCTTGTGCTTGCGCAGCTCGTGGAGCTCCTCCGCGAACGCGCCGAGGCGCGGATCGCTGGAGGGGCGCACGACCTCGACGCCGTGGGGGACGCTCGGCATGCGGCCGCCGTCGATGAGGACCGGCTCGCACAGGCCTTCCGCCTTGAGCGTCGCCGCGGCGGACAGGACGCGCGGGTCCTGGGACTCGGGGAGGACGACACGCCGGCCGAGGCGGCGCGCCTTCTCCTTGATCTCGAGGACGGGGTCCATGCGCTAGCGCACCGAGTCGAGCACGTCCTGCGGGACCTCGAGCTGCATGCGCAGCACGGCGAGCCCGTGGGTCTTGCCCTGCGCGTCGGTCTTGAGCGACGCCGAGCCTCCGCCGCCGAGGCTGTCCTCGAGCAGGAAGTTCAGGACGCGCATGTTGTCGGCCGCGTAGCGCTTCACGTTGCCGACGTTGATCGCCGACATGTGCTGCTGCACGAGGTCGGGGATCAGCGTCTCCTTCAAGAAGACGTAGGCGGCGTCGCTGCGCGCGATGATGCCGACGTTCGAACCCTCTCCCTTGTCGCCGGAGCGGGCGTAGGCGATCTCGGACAGTTGGACTTGGGGCATGACTAGCGGCTAGGACTCGAAGACGGTGACGCGGGTCTCGACCTGCTCCTTGCTGAGCAGGGCGGGCCAGTAGCCGATGATCTCGGTCGCCTTCGGGCGGCCGCCGGCGAAGCCCGTGACGCCGGGCGGACCCGAGGTGACGAGCGGCACGAGCTCGGGACCGAAGCGGTCGACCTTCTCGCGGTCGGGGCCCTTCACGCCCATGCGCAGGACGACCTCGCTGGGCTCGTTGCCGCCGGGGACAGGGATCCCGTCGTGGCAGACGTTCGCGCCGACGTACTCGACCATGCGCTCTTCCGGGCCGTACTCGAAGCCGTCGAGCGCGAGGCGCTGCCAGACGATCTGCGCGCAGAGCTTGGCCTTCTCGAGGGCGTCGGGCCCGGAGACGGTCAGCTGCCCGGTCGACTTCCAGCCGTCCTGGTAGCTCATCGAGACCTTCAAGGTCGGCGTGGCGGGCGTGCCCTTCACGCCGCTGATACGGACGCGGTCGGGCCCATCCTGCTCCATCGCGAAGCTCGTGAAGTCCGCGCAGCAGTCCGGCGTGATGTAGTTCGCCGGGTCGCCCATCTCGTAGGCGAGCTGGTGTGCGACGCTCGGGATCGTGACCATGCCGCCGGTCTTGGCGTGCTTGGTGACGACGAAGCTCCCATCCGCGCTGGCCTCGATCACCGGGTAGCCGATGCGCGCCATGTCGGGGACCTCACGCCAGTCGGTGTAGTTGCCGCCGGTGCACTGCGCGCCGCACTCGACGATGTGGCCGGCGACCGTGCCGGCGGCGAGCTTGTCGAGCTCGTCTTCCTTCCAGCCGAACTCGTGGATCAGCGGGCCGATCACGAGGCCGGGGTCGGTGCCGCGGCCGGTGATGACGATGCGCGCGCCCTGGTCGAGGGCCTCCGCGATCGGGAAGGCGCCGAGGTAGATGTTCGCGCTCGTGACGCGGTCGCGCACCGTGCTCAGCGGCTCGCCCGTATCCATGTTGCGGAACTCCTCACCGGAGGCCATCAGGCCGTCGAGGTCCTCGAGGATGTCGTCACCCTCGACCACCGCGACCTTGATGCCGGTCAGCCCGTGCTTGCGGATGACCTCCATCACGGCGTCCTTGCACGCGTGCGGATTCACGCCGCCCGCGTTCGCGACGACCTTGATGTCCTTCTCGACGAGCTGCGGGAGGATGCGGTCGATCAGCTTCACGAAGTCGGTCGCGTAGCCCATCTCGGGCCGGCGCGACTTGAGCTTCTGCATGATGCTCATCGTCACCTCGGCGAGGTAATCGAGGGTCAGGTAGTCGAGGGGGCCCTCGTTCACGAGCCGCACGGGGCCCAGGATCGAGTCGCCCCAAAAGCCCTGACCGTTCGCGATCAGCACCTTCTTGGAGTCGGTCATCGGGGTGTCTCCGGGGG
>CAYGST010000512.1:0-3950 GCA_964352415.1 uncultured Planctomycetaceae bacterium
ATGGGCAACGCCGACATCAACGGTCTGCTCGTGCGCGCCGACGGGCAGCTGCTCGGCATCCACCGCGTGTCGAGTCGGATCGTCGAGATCGATCCGCTCACCGCCGTGATCACGCCGCTCGCGCCCCTCGGTTTCCCGGTCGGGATCGCCGGTGGCCTCGCGCGCTTCGGTGGCCAGATCTACGGCTGCACCGCCGGCAGCGGCTCCTTCAACGACTTGTTCCTCGTCGACCCGCAGACCGGCGCGACAACGCTCGTCGCCTCGCTCAACGGATCCGTGCCGCCCTCCGGCTTCTACGGCCTCGGCTCGAGCGACAATGGCGCGCCCGTCGGCGCGCCCTACTGCTTCGGCGACGGCACGGATGCCGTCTGTCCCTGCGCCAACTTCGGCGGCCGCGGCGAAGGCTGCGCGAACACCGGCGGCGCGGGCGCGCGACTCAGCGGCGAGGGCTTCGCGTCCCTGCAGTTCGACACCTTCCGCCTCGAGGTCGAGGGCGCGCCCGGCAGCAAGCCCGGACTCATCCTGCGCGGCGCGAACGCCATCGCGAACCCAGCGGGCGACGGTCTGCTGTGCACCGCCGGACTATCGCTGCGCTCCCAGGTCCAGCTGACGCAGAACGGCCTCACCACGTTCGACGACTTCCAGGGTGCGCCCTTCGGCGCCTCGAGCCTGGGGACCGGAGCGCCCACGCACTACCAGTTCTGGTACCGCGATCCGCAGTCCGTCTGCGGCGGCGGCGGCTTCAACTTCTCGAACGGCTACGCGGTGACGTGGCTTCCCTGAGCCTGCGCGTCGCGCCGAGACCGCGCGCGATCTGACGACCGACGTCGGCGAGACTGACGAGGCGTCCTGCGGAGAGGATCGTCAGCACGACAAGGTCCGTGGCTGCGTTCATGATCGCGGGGCTCGGTCGTGGGTGCGGGGAGAGCTGGCGGCGGCCGCCGACGGGCCGTTGCGAGTCAGCGTGGAGCCGATTACGCGTTGCGCGCGTTCTTCAACCGGCGAGAGCCCCGCGGCCGGGCTCACTGCGCGTCCGGCAGGCGCTCGAGCAGGGTGAACGCCGCCCGCGCCTCGAGGCTTCCCGGGGCGTCGCGCTGGACCTCCCGGAGCATCCGGACGGCCTCCGTTCGCTGCCTGGACACCTGCTCGCTCTCCGGCTGCGATTCCTCCGTCAGCAGCGCGCACTCGAGCAGCGTCTGCGCGTGAGCGACGCGCAGCTCCAGGTCGTCCCCAGCGAATTCCCGCGCGCGGCGGAAGAAACGCTCCGCCTTCGGCCAATCCTCGAGGTCGACCTGGATGTAGGCCGCGACCCGGTAAGCGCGCGAGCGCTCGCGCCGGCTGACCTGCTCCGCCGCCGCCACGGGCTGCAGGCGCCCGAGCGCATCGCGCACGAGGGCCTGGCCCTCCTCGGTCTCTCCCGCCGCGAGCGCGCGCCGGCCGCGGCGCCACTCGGTGTCGGCGAGCAGCGTCTGCAGTCGCGCCGAGCGCGGGTAGCGCTGGGCGAGCGACTCCGCGAGCGCCGCGGCCTCGTCGAGCGCTTCACCCCGCGCCAGCCAGGAAACGACGAGGTTGTGGTCGCGGTCGGCGAGGTCCTGCGCGCGCGTCGCCGCGTCGAAGGTCGGCGCCGTCGTGATCCCGATCCCGATGAGGCCGAGCACCAGCGGCCCGACGAGTCGCTGCCCGCCTCCAGCCTTCCACGAGCGCGCGAGCTCCGCGACGAAGTAGCCGGTGAACGGGAACAGCGCGACGACCAGCGGCAGGCGCGCGCGCATGCTCATCACCGTCAGCACGAGCGTGCCGGTGTAGGCGACGAAGGTCAGCGCGAGCTCGAGCCGCGGACCGGTCAGCCGGCTTCGCAGCGCGCAGAGCACCAGCCCCGCCAGGCCTAGGCCTCCGAGAAGATGGAAGTCGGGCCAGGGCATTCGGAGCAGCGACACGTACTGCGCGTCCCAACCGAGGTGATGGTTGTCCGGCACCTCGTAGCCGTTCCAGGCGAGCCGCAGCTTGTTCCAGAAGATGCCCGCGTGCAGCCCCGGGTCCGCCTTCATCGACTGGACGACCTGCTCCAACCAGTAGTCCGACACCCGGCCGGGGTCGAGGTCGAAGCCGATACGGCGCTCCGCCTCGCGGCGCCAGTCCTCCGCCTCGTAGCGCGGGATGCCGCGCACCCAGTCGAACTCGGTCGCGACGCCCCACGGGTTGTCCGCGTTGTTCCCGCCGTAGACGTTCGTGCCCGCTCCGCTCGTCGTCAGCGCGTAGACGCCGCCGACGTAACCGTTGCGCATCATCACGGGCACGAGCACCAGCCCGACGCCGACGAGGAACGCGAACGACGCGCGCCAGGAGCTGGAGAGGCCGCGCAGCCCGCCGCGCAGGAGCGGCCACAGCGCGAACACCGGCAGCAGGATGAGCTGGTTCCCGCGCAGCAGCGCGGCAAGTCCGCCGAGCACGCCGCCTCCGAGCCAGCGGTAGCGCGTCCCCGCGTCACCACCCGCCTGCGCCGCGCGATCGACGTTGCCGAGCAAGAGGAGCAGGAAGCCCGCGAAGATCGGCAGGAACAGGTTTGGCTTGAGCAGGAGGCACGGCAGGAGCAGCGCCGGCGGATGCACGGCGAAGGCCGCGCCCGCGATCCAGCCCTCGAGCGGACCGAAGGCCCGCCGACCGAGGCGCCACAGCAGGTACGTGGTCAAGCCGCCGAGCAGGCACTGCAGGAGCCGCAGCGTGGTCAGCCCTTCACCGAAGACCGAGTAGACGACGCCGATGAAGTACGGGTAGAGCGGCTCCTGGAAGAACACCTCGTCGCCGAGCCACTCCCCCTCCGCCGCGATGCGCGCGCCCCACTCGACGTAGGAGCGCTCGTCGATCACCGGCGCGTCCGCCTGCGGGTGCTGGGCCTCGAACTGCAGGACGACGCCGATCCGCAGAAGGGTCGCGAACAGGAGCAGCAGGACGAGGCCGATGCGCCCGCGTGCGCCGAGTGCGCTCCCACCGGGCAGCGGCTCGGACTCGCTCGGATCGTGCTTCGCTTCGGCCACGCTCATCGGCTGCCCATCCTCGCGTCTCGAGCCGCGCGATCCAGTCCGCGCTCGTTCGCGGACGCGCCGCGCTCACTCACGCGACATCTCCCAGGCCTCGGGCATCGCGCCGGCGCGCTCCGCGCGCCGGGCCTGGACGATCAGGCGCAGGGTGCGGATCCACTGGCGACCGTAGGGCGTCAAGCACAGGGCGAGCTGCGCGAGCCCGAGAGCTCCCCCCGCGAGCGCGCCGAACACCAGGCTCGCGACGACCGGCAACCCGACGAGCAGCGCCAGCGCCAGCCACGGCAAGAGCGCCGGCACGTTCGCGTACAGCGTCCGCTGAAGCGCATCGAGGCCCGCGAGCGGCGGCCGCTCGACGGCCTCGAAGACCTGGAACCAGGCGCGCGCGCGGCGCAGCCCTTGCGCCTCGCCTACCGCGCCGGCGGCCGGCTTCTCCTCGTGGAAACGCGCGCCGGCGATACGCTCGACGCGCGGGCGACGGCTGGCGCGGGCGCGCAGCATCAGGTCCACGTCGTCCGCGGCGACGCCGCGCGCCGGCGCGAGCCCCAGGTCCGCGCGCCACGCGAGCCATTGGCCGTGCACGCTGAAGAGCTTGCCCCAGCGCGACTCGAACGAGCGCACCAGCGCCGTCGCGCGGTCCCAGGCCTCGTCAGCACGCTCGACTGGCGGACCGTCCGCGCCGCCGCAGCGTCCATCCGCGTCCAGGCCCCGCACGAAGACCTGGGAGCCGCAGGCCATCCCGAGCCGCTCGTCGCGCTCGAAGGCCGCGGACAAGGCGGCGAGGGAGTCCGCTTCGACCAGCACGTCGGCGTCGGTCAGCACGACGAGGTCGACGGCGTCCGCGAGCCGCGCGAGCCCCGTCTCGATCGCGCCGTTCTTGCCGGGGCGCTGCTCGAGGTCGACCTCGACGCC
>CAYGST010000513.1:0-3933 GCA_964352415.1 uncultured Planctomycetaceae bacterium
GAGTTGGCGATCGAGCCGGTGCCGACCACTCCCCAGCGCAGGCTGGCCGGCGGTTCGACGAGGTTGCCGGGTCGCGCCAACACGCGCGGGCCGAGGCTAGCCGTTACCGCACCTGCCGCCGCGACTTGGAGGAAGGACCGTCGAGTGGGGTCTGAGTTCGATTCGCTCATCGGATGGAGGGGGCAACGGTCCTGGTGGCGGAGCCCGTCCCTGAAGCGGCGGACGAAGAGGTCCGCGCGGAGGTCACGGGTCGAGTTCGATCCCTCGAACGGCACTCTGCCACAGCGACCGGCCCCCTGGCCAGGCCTCTGCAAGACGCCGGGAGGTTCCGCGCGCGGCCTCCGCCCATTCCCTGGAGCGCTTCCGAGGTGAAGCGCTCTCCGCTAGCCGAGGATCTCGTCCACGGCGCGCCCATGTACGTCCGTCAGCGGAGGTCGCGGCCCGACCCGTTGTAGGTCAGGCGCCCGTCGACAGGCGGCCGCCAGTCGGTGTGCGACTCCGTATCTGGCAGGTCGCGGCTCGAGCCGCGGAGTTTCGTGGGCGCCTGTACGACCTACGGAATCCAGGTGATCTCGACGCCGTTCGAAGTGTTGAACCCTGTGCCGCAGGGGCTCCCAAGCGGCGCATTCGGGTTGCGGTACCAGTACTGGTAGCGCCGTGTGTCGCCGCCGGAAACGCCGCCGGCCACCGGCACGTCCACGCTCGTTTGCGCCGCGCCCGTGGCGTCCGACGAGGTCACTTCGAGGCGAACGATCGCACCGCCCGTGCACAACAGGCCGTCGCCGAACAGCACACCGTTGCCGCCGTTCTGAGCGGAGATGCCCTGGAAGAAGACTCCCGGCGCGTTGGGCTGCACCTGACTTGCCCGTAGGCCAAACCCACCCGAGGAGAGCACGATCGATCCGCTCGTGTCGAGGATTGCACCCGAGCCCGTCGAGTTCGCGCAACCTTCACCAGGCGCACCTTGGTTGCCGCAAGGACACACGATTCCCGTCCCATCACCGAAGCAGTACGGCGTTCCACCGCCGCCGCCCGCTGTGAAGATCAATGCGTTGGCCATCAAGACAGCACCGTCCGTGCTCGGGGTCCAGAACCCTCCCGAACAATCGCTCGACGGCGGGTAGAGGCCGAGATCCACTCGTTGCTCGCTGGCACCCAGAGCCACCAACACGCGACCGTCCGTCCACTCCGCGAGCAACGAGGAGCCCGCAGTCAGCGCCGTCGAGTTCGGCCGGAACGAGGAGGTCCCGCCACTGAGTGTGTTGACGCCCTGCATCACCGGGTGGCCTGGATCGAGCACGAGACCGAGACTCTGAGCCCCCGTCGCGCTTCCGCCTCCCGGCACGATCACTTCGTAGCCTGTCTGCCAACGGCCGAGGAGCATGCGCGTGGCCGAAGCCTCGGTGTTCGCAAAGGTAGCGATGACGACGCCGCCGCCCGCATCGACGTAGTCCGCCATGACGTCGCCCAACGCCACGCTGTCCTGGAAGTTGGTGTTCGACCAGACGAGCACGGAATCGTAGGCGAGCAGGTCGTTCAGTGCTGGAGTGGCTGCCGTTGCATTGATGATGTCAACAGCAGCGAACTGCCCCGTCCCCATCAGCTTCTGCTGGGGATCGGTGAAGCGGCAGTCCGTCGACTGCGAGTTGGCAGCAGCAACGATCGCCACGGTCGAGGTCTGCGCGAACGCCGAACCCTGAAACAGGAGAACGGCCAAGAGAGTGGACAGGGATTTGGTGGCGTGCATGTCAGTAGGCGCTTTGGACGGAACGGCGCCCACCGCGATCTGCAGAGGCGCTGCGTTCCATGGTAGCCCCTGAACACGATCCCGTTCGAGGGCAGCCGACCTCCTCGCCTGCGGCCTGCGCCCAGCCCGGTGGAACGGGCTTTCGCGAGCGTTTCCCGGAATCGATGTCCAGCCGCCGAGCGTGGGATCCCTTGAAGCCGACCGGCACGGTCCCCGAATTCCCACCGACCCTTGCGAATCCACCGTCCGATGAACGCCTTCCCGACCTCCCTCGCGCGCTCCGGCCTCGCCGCCGCCGCGCTCGGCGCCCTCCTGCTCGCCACCTCGTCCGCCACCCCCGGCGGCGGAGGGCAAGCCCAGCTCCCCTCGCCGTCGAGCGCGCAGCAGGCCGGCACACGCCGCTGCCGACCGGCGCTGCCCCTGCCGCCGGCCGACCCCAGCATCGACCAGGACTGGTCCTGCTACTACTGGGGCTACTACGTCTGGAACGACGGCAGCGGCAGCGGCAACGTCGAAGGCCGCGTGTACTGGCCCGACAGCTGCGACGGCGACACCGCTCCCGACAGCGAGCTCGAGCTGCCGCTCGTGCTGCTCATGCACGGCGACGGCCACCAGTTCACCGACTACCACTACCTCGTGCGGCACCTGGCCTTCAACGGCTTCATCGTCGCGACGATCAACAACAGCGGCACGAACGCCGAGCGCGCGGCGCAGGCGAAGACCTTCCTCGACTTCCTGCGCGACCACTGGCAGTACAAGGACTGGGTCGACGAGGACAACGTCGGCCTGATCGGCCACAGCCGCGGCGGCGAAGCGGTCCTCACCGCGGCACGCCTCAACGCCGACCAGAACTGGGGGTACGACGTCAACGCGATCGTCTCGCTCGCCCCGACCGACAACCAAGAGGGCGGCGGGGTCCACGAGAGCCTCGAGGGTTCGCACAGCGAGGCCTTCCTCGGGATCTACGGCACGCGCGACGAGGACGTCACGGGCTACTGCATGAGCGGCGGCCTGCCCGAGTGCGGCGCACCGCTCGCTTCGGCGCGCGGCACCGCGTTCTCGCTGTACGACCGCGCTGGCAGCGAGGCCAGCACCGAGCCGTTCCCCCTCTACGACGACGTCGTGGACAAGGCGCTGGTCTACATCGAGGGCGCGAATCACAACGGCTGGCGCGAGACCTGCGGCGGCTTCCCGCCCCCCGGCGTGCTCTCCTGCAACACGCACAAGGAGCTGGCCAAGGGCTACATGAACGCCTTCCTGCGCTGGCACCTGCGGAACCAGGGCATCTACGAGCGCTACTTCAACGGCGACTATCGCCTGCCGATCGCGAACATCGAGGGCGTCGCAGTGCACAAGAGCTACTCGAAGGGCTACGACCGCCGCGTCGTCGACAACTTCGAGCAGCCGGGCTTCTCGACGAACACGATCGGTGGCCTCAACATCAAGGAGGTCTCCGTCACGATCGAGAAGGACGGCAGCACCTGGGACTACGACCCGACGAGCCCACACGACACGAGGAGCTCCACGATCAGCTGGGGCGCCGGCGGCTTCCTGCCCTTCATCCGCATGGGCATTCCGGACAACGGGACGTTCAACGGCGGCCGCTTCCGCGACGTCACCCGCTACGACTACCTCAGCCTGCGGGCGGGTCAGGTGCACGGCTCGGTGCACAACACGCCCGGTCAGGAGAAGGACTTCTACGTCCGGCTGCGCGACTCGAGCGGCGGCATCTCGCCGCAGGTCAAGGTCTCGGACTACGCGCGGCTCGTCTACCCGGACCTCGTGCAGGTGATCAAGTTCAACCAACCGCTGATGGTGACCTCCTCGCCGATGAAGACCGTGCGGATCCCGATGTGCCGCTTCCGCGACGTGGACCTGCAGAACATCAGCAGCGTCGAATTCCTGTTCAGCGTGACCGGCAGCACCTCCGGCGAGCTGTTCCTCGACAACGTCGAGTTCACGGACTGAGCCCGACCCGTGTCATCGGAGTGCGGCCCGTCGTCGGCTTCGGCCGGCGGCGGGTCCGCTTCGTTCGCCCTCAGGGCGGTGGGGGTCGTGATCGTGGTCGTAGGTGCCGCACACCGATCGAAGACGTCACGCCAGGTCAGGCGACGTGTCGGAGAACAGGCACTCCAAAGGGCCTGCGCACTCGCCGCGCGCGGCCCGCAGCCGCGCTGCCCCCAGCC
>CAYGST010000514.1:0-3930 GCA_964352415.1 uncultured Planctomycetaceae bacterium
ACATGGGGGTGGGGCCGTTCTGTATCGGCAGGTGAGGGCGTGGGCTGCACGCTCCCCTGGCCCCAGCGGCCAAGGCAGAGGATACGCGTGGCCCCGCCGGGCCTCTAGCGGGGCGCCGGAGAAGCCGGCACGGTCCCAGAACCGGCCCCCGGGGGTCCGGAAGCGCGTTTTCTGCGCCTGTTCGGGCCGATCCAGGGCCTACGCAGCCGGCCGGGCTCAGACCGGCGTTCCGAGCCGCTCGATCAGCTGCGCGCGGCGCTCGTCCCGCAGGGCCTCGGTCGAGGCCTCCAGATTCAGCCGCAGGAGCGGTTCGGTGTTCGAGACCCGGACGTTGAACCACCACCAGGCGGCGTCCCCGAGGTCCCCGAACTCCACCGTGATCCCGTCCAGCTCGTCCTGGCGCCCGTCGGCGAAGGTCTGTTTCAGGTCGGCGATGGCCGCCTCCTTGTCCGGCACTCGGAAGTTGATCTCCCCGGTCGCGTGGTAGCGACGCAGGTCCCCCACGAGCTCCGACAGCGGGCGACCCGCCTCGCTCACGAGATTCAGCGCCGAGACCATCGCCAGGACCCCGGAGTCGGTCGTGAAGTTGTCACCGAAGTAGAAGTGGCCCGAGAGCTCGCCAGCGAACACGGCGCCCTTCTCGCGCATCGTGGCCTTGATGAAGGAGTGCCCGACGCGATCGCGGATCGGCACGCCGCCGCCCTTCGCGATCTCCTCCTTGACGACCCACGACGAACGCAGGTCATAGACGATCGGGACGCCTTCGCCCTTCGCCAGGTAGCTGCGCGCGAGCAGCGCGGTCATCAGATCGGCGGGCACCGTCGCGCCCGTCTCGTCGACGAAGCAGCAGCGATCCGCGTCGCCGTCGAAGCTGACGCCGAGCTGCGCGCGGTTCTCCGTGATCAGCCCGCGCACGTGGTCGAGGTTCTCCTCCTTCAGCGGATTCGCCTCGTGCACGGGGAAGGTCCCGTCCGGGTCCATCAGCATCGTGTGCGCGGTGACCTGCGCGAGGCGCGGCAGGATCTTCGGCAGCGTGTGCCCCGCCATGCCGTTCGAGGCATCGATCGCGATCGTCACCGGTCCCGCGATCTTGGCGAAGCCCGCCACGTGGTCGGCGTAGGCCTCGAGCAAGTCGAGCTCCGTGTACGAGCCGCGCTCGCCGGTCACGCCCGGGTACGGCTCGGCGCACATGCGCTCGATGTCCAGGATCCCGTTGGCGGCCGAGATCGGGGTCGCTCCGCGGCCGCAGAGCTTCATGCCGTTGTACTCGCCAGGGTTGTGGCTCGCCGTGACGACCAAGCCACCATCGCAGTCCTGCGAACCGATGGCGAAGTAGGTCATCGGCGTCGACGCCAGCCCGATGCCCACCACGTCCGCGCCCGCGTCGCGCATGCCGTCGATCACGGCCGCTTCGATCTCCGGCGAGTGCGTGCGCATGTCGCGACCGATGACGAGGCGCTTCGCCACGAGCAGGCGGACGAAGGCGTGGCCAATCTTGCGCGCGAGCTCGGCGTCGAGCTCGGAGGGGACGAGGCCGCGGATGTCGTAGGCCTTGAAGATGCCCATGGGAGTGGTGCGAGGGAGCTGGGGGGGGCGAGTAGGTGGAGTCGTGCGCCGCGGGGACGGCGCGCGAAGTCTACCCCGCTCTCCGCGGCCTTCAGGCGAGGATCTCGCGCAGAGCCGCGCCCAAGCGCTCGACGTCCGCGACGCCGACGTCCATGTGGGTCACGAAGCGCAGGACCCGCGGCCCGAGCGGGAGGACCCGCACGCCGCGCTCCCCGAGCGCCGCCGAGAGCGCTGCCGCGTCGAAGCGCGGGTCCTCGACGTGCACCAGGATCAGGTTCGTCTCCACCGCGGACGGGTCGGCGCGCAGGCCCTCGAAGGCGTCGCAGACCTCCGCCAACTGCCGCGCGAGGGCGTGGTCCTCCGCCAGGCGCTCCACGTTGTGTCGCAGCCCGTGCAGCCCCGCCGCCGCGATCAGGCCCGCCTGCCGCATCCAGCCGCCGAGGCGCTTGCGCACGCGAACGGCTCTCTCGATGAACTCGGCGTCCCCCGCGACGATCGAACCAACGGGCGCACCGAGGCCCTTCGACAGGCAGATCGAGACGGAGTCGGCCTGCGCGGCGTGCTCGCGCGCGGAGCGCCCGGAGGCCACCACCGCGTTGGCGAGACGCGCGCCGTCCATGTGAACGGGCAGCCCCGCTTCCTGCGCGACGGCACGAACCGCAGCCAGGGACTCGATCGGAACCGCGCGCCCGCCCGAACCCATGTGGGTCTGCTCCACGCAGACGAGCGTCGTCGGCGGGCAGTGAACGCTCGCTGGCTGGAGCGCGTCGCGCACAGCTTCGGGGTCGAGGGAGCCCCGCGCGCTCACGAGTCCGCGGGTCTGCACGCCGTGCAGGAACCCCGCGGCGCCGCCCTCCCAGTTCGCGACGTGCGCCGAGGCCTCGCAGATCAGCTCATCGCCGGGCCGCGTCCAGACCCCCAGCGCGACCTGGTTCGCCATCGTGCCCGAGGGCACGTAGAGCGCGCGCTCCTTGCCGAGCCAGTCCGAGGCGAAGTCCTGGAGCGCCGCGACCGTGGGGTCGCCGTCCAGCACATCGTCGCCGACCTCGGCCGACGCGACGGCCTCACGCATCGCCGCGCTCGGCCGCGTGACGGTGTCGCTGCGGAAGTCGCTCGCGCCGCGCACGCTCACGCCGGCTGCAGGGACTCGCGCACGCGGCGCAGGCCCTCCTTGATGTTCTCGGCGCTGTTCGCGTAGCTGAACCGCACGTAGCCCTCGCCGAGGTGGCCGAAGCTCGTCCCCGAGATGCAGGCGACGCCCGCCTCGTTGAGGAAGCGGTGCTCCAGATCGCGCGAGGAGATGCCGGTGCCGCTCGTGTTGGCGAAGGCGTAGAACGCGCCCTTCGGCATGACGCAGCTGAAGCCGGGGATCGCGTTCAGCTCCTCGACGATGATCTTGCGCCGATCGTCGAAGGCCTGACGCATGCGGTCCACCGCGTCCTGGGGTCCGCGCAGCGCCTCGACGCCGGCCACCTGCGTGGCAGCATTCGTGCACGAGACCGTGTTGATCTGCATGCGCTCCGCGTGCGGCAGGAGCTCCTTGGGCCAGACGCCGTAGCCCAGACGCCAGCCTGTCATCGCGTAGGTCTTGCTCCAGCCGTCGAGCAGGATCGTACGCTCGCGCATGCCCTCGAACTCGAGGAAGGAGACGTGCTCCTCTCCGTCGTAGAGCAGGCGCGAGTAGATCTCGTCGGCCAGCACGTAGACGTGCGGGTAAGCCTCGAGACCCTTGGCGAGCTTCTCGAGCTCGCTGCGTGGAACGACGCCACCGGTCGGGTTGGCGGGCGTGTTCAGGATCAGGAGCCGCGTGCGTTCGTTGATCTTGGCGAGCACCTTGTCCGCGTCGAACGAGAAGCCGCTCGACTCCTCGAGCTCGATCGGGACGGGCTTGGCGCCCGAGTACTCGATCAGCGACTCGTAGATCGGGAAGCCGGGGTTCGGGTAGAGGATCTCGGTGCCAGGCTCGCCGAACATCATGATCGCGTAGAACATCGTCGGCTTGCCGCCGGGGACGATGAGCACGTTGTCGGGGTGCACCTCGACCTTGCGGTACTTGAGGATGTCCTCGCAGACGGCCTCGCGCAGCTCGGGGATGCCCTTCGCCGGGGTGTAGGCGTGGTGACCGTCCTTCAGCGCCTTGCGGCCCGCCTCCACGATGTTCTCGGGCGTGCGGAAGTCCGGCGCGCCGATGTGCAAGTGGACGATGTTCTTGCCCTGGGCCTCGAGGGCCTTGGCCTTGGCGAGCACCTCGAAGGCGGTCTCGGTCCCGAGCTGGGACAGGCGCTTGGCGAGAGTCACGGCGGATCTGGAGGGGCTGGAGGTTGGGGGCGGAGGCGCCGCGCGCGGCGCCGGGTCGCGCAGAGG
>CAYGST010000515.1:0-3910 GCA_964352415.1 uncultured Planctomycetaceae bacterium
ACGTCCCTGGGCTCCGTGCGCAGGAGGTCGAGTGTGGTGCCTCCCTATCAGCCGGTCACACTGGACCTCGGCGACATCGGCGCCGGCGGCGTGATGTTCGCAGGAGCCTTCGCGCCGTCGGCGCATCCCGGGCTCGCCGTGGCCACCTTGCTCACCGCCGAGCTACCGACCGAGGGCGGACGCCCACGACCCGGCGGTCCGCTCGGGCCCGGCCCGACGCTGGCAGAGGACTTCAGCGCCGCTGGCTTCCGCACCGGGGCCTTCGTCAACGCGAGCTCCCTGGGCGCCTCGAGCACGGGCGCGGAGGGCTTCGGCCGGGGCTTCGCTGAAGCGAGCTACCACGACTCGGACGAGGGCGCGCTGGCCGCGGCGGTCGCCTGGTTGCAGGTGGGCATCCCCGCTGGAGAGCCGCACTTCACCTGGCTCCACCTCGGCGCCATCGAGCCGCCGTTCCTGGGGCCTCCGTTCCAGGATCGCTTCTCTCCGGTCGACTACGCCGGACCCGTGGAGCCGACCGCGGACTTCTTCGAGCGCCTCGCCGCGGAGGGGCTCGAGCTGGGGCCCGAGGACGAGCGAGCGCTCGCCGATCTGTACGACGGTCGCGTCGTGCGCACGACCGAGCTGCTCAACTCGTTCTTCTACCTCTACAAGAACAGCTTCGGCGACGCAGCGCTCTGGGACGACACGCTCATCGCGGTGGCCGGAGCCACGGGCTGCGACCTGGCGGAAGCCGGTGGCCGCGTCGGTGACGTCGACAGCCTTCGCGAAGCGGGACTGCACGTTCCGCTGTTTCTGCGGCACACGAAGAGCCTGACCGCCGAGCGCATCTACGCAGAGGTCGTGACCCTCGCGGATCTCGGGGTGACATTGCGCGACTGGTTTCGAACCCCCGGAGCCGACGCGGTCGGCGCGCGCAGTCTCCTGGGCCTGACCGACCGCGGTCGCGCCGAGCCGTTTCAGACGCGCGGCGCGCTGGCAGTGAGCTCGGACGGCGCGGGCGTCTCCTTGCGAACGCCGAAGTGGCGTCTGATCGCGCGCGGCGACGTCGTCACGGTCCACGACCTGATCGAGGATCCGCTGCAGCTCCGCGACGTCGGTGACGAGGTTCCGGAGGTGCGCACCGCGCTCCTCGCGGAGCTCGACGAACGCCTCGTCGAAGCCGGACTCGCGCCGCGCTCCCAGCCCACGCGGACGCCTTGAAGCCCTGGAGTCAACGACACGCCCTGGCGCCGAGCGACGGCAGCCTGGCGCGCGCCGTGTTCCTGCTCCTGCTCGCGGTCTACCTGGCCACCTTCAACGGGCTCCCCGCTGGCCCGGATGGCGAGGTGTCGTTCCAGACGACGAGCGCGCTCTACCGGACAGGGTCGCTCGCGATCGGGGGCACGCCGGAGGCCGAGGGGCTGATCGCCTTCGCGGAGTCGCAGCCGCCTGGGGGCTTCTCCGTGCGACGCGGAGCCGGAGACGGCGAGCCTCGCTACTACGGCTGGTTCGGCGTGGCGCACCCCATCGTCGATCTTCCGCTGTACGCCCTGGGGCACATGACGGCGCGCGTCGCGTCGGCGACGCAGTTGCTGCACCAGTCCGACACGCGCTACGGCGTCGGCCGCAGTGAGTACTTCGAGCACCTGTTCGTCGGCCTGCGCAACCCGCTGCTCGCGGCGTGGACCGGGCTCCTGATTGTCTTGATCGCGCGCCGGCTGGGCGTGGCGCGCAGCGCGACCTTCGCGGCGGGGCTCGGCTACGGGCTCGCGACCTTTGCCCTCGCCCAGGCGCGCGGCTGGTTCGGTGACGTCCAGGGCGCGTTCGCCCTGTGCGCGGCGTTCTACCTGCTGCTCGTTCTGCGCGAGCGCTTCACGCGCAGGAACGCAGCGCTGTTCGGGGGCGCCTTGGCGCTCGCCTTCCTCACGCGCGTCGCGCTGCTGCCCGCCGTCCTCGTCTTCGATCTCGCCCTCGTGTGGCTCGCGCGCGAGCTACGTCATCCGCGCTTCGCGCCGCAGGAGGGGACGACGATGAAGCGCGTGTTCCTCGCCGCGGCCGCGCCGCAGGTCTTCGGGCTCGCGCTGTTCCTGCTCTCGAACCAGTTGCGTTTCGGGGACCCCCTCGACAGTGGCTACGACGCCGCGATGGCAGGCGGCCTGTTCGGTGGCGATCCCCTGCGCGCGGCGCTCGCGCTGCTGGTCTCGCCGAGCAAGGGGCTCGTCTGGATGGCGCCGGGGCTCCTGCTGCTCGGCTTCGGCGGGCGCCGCGCCCTGCGCGAAGGGGAGGAGAGCCTGGTCTGGATCGTGTTCGCCGTCACGTCAGCGGTCGCGCTGCCGATCCTGTTCTTCGTCGGCTGGCACGGGGCCTGGAGCTACGGGCCGCGCTACCTGCTGCCGGCGCTGCCGCTCCTCTGGAGCCTGGCCGCGCTGGGCTTCCAGCGCTCCGACGTCGACCCGCACCTGCGTCCACTCGCCTGGGCGGCGCTCGCGATGGGGCTCCTGACCCAGCTGCCGGGCGCACTCGTGGATACGACGACCTACCACGAGCTGGCGGTCGCCGCGGCCGGGGAGCGCTTCGAGGTTCCCGAGGAGGGGACGGATGCGGACCGCGCGGCGCGGCGCTTCGAGGCCCTGCAATGGGACTGGGGCTTCGGCGCCCCGTGGGTCCACTGGCGCATCCTGCGCCACCGCGTGGCCATGGCGAACGCCCCCGGGCCCGCCGCCGAGCGCATGCCCGCCGCCGACCTGTTCCGCTGGCCGACCCAGACCGTCCTGGAGCCCGCCCAGGCGCGCGAGAGAGGATTCGAGCACCTCGCCTGGGTCGATCTGCGCAAGCGCCTCGACGGCGTCGTCTGGCCTGGCATGGGGCTGATCGCCCTGCTGATCCTGTTCGGGATCGTCGCGAGCGTCCGGGGGCTGGACCCCTGAGCCTTCGCGGGCTTCTGAGGGCTTCTGAGGGTTTCTGAGGGTTTCTGAGGGTTCCGAGGGCTCAAGGGTCCGTCCGGCGACACCGATAGGACCCTGGAGGACCCCTGATGCACCGAATCCGAGCGACCGTCCCGACACTCCTCGCCCTGTGGGGCGCGCTGCTGCTACCGGCCCTTCCCGGCGCGGAGCCCGCGCTGCCGACGCTGCCGGAGCTTCCCGCAGAGGCGGAGGCGCGCGCGGAGCACTTCCTGGTCGAGTGGCGTGGCCGCGGCCCGCACCCCGGCCGGGATCTCGAGGTCATCGACGCGCTCGACGAGGCCCGCGCGCGAGGCGAGCTCGGGATCGTCGAGTTCCGCCGGCGACGCGTCGACGGCGGATGGCAGCTCGAGCAGGACATCGCCTTTCCGTTCGAGGGGGTCCGTCTGATGGCGGTCGAGTGCCTGTCCGCCAAGAGCCCCCGGCTCGTCTGGCGCGAGATCACGGCGCGCGGCGGCCGCACGATCTTCGCCGAGTGGATGGCCCGCAGCGAGCAGCTCAAGGTCTTGGAATGGGGTCTGGACGGCAGCCTGCGCGAGTCGCTGGAGACCAGCCGTGGCGCGGTCATGCCCCAGTACCTGCTCGAACTCGCGCGCAGCGGACGCGTCGACGGTGGCCGCTTCGAGGTGTTCGATCCGCTGCGCGGTCGCCTCGAGCAATGGACCCTGGAACAACGCTACGTCCTCGGAGAGCCGGGCGACGAACGCACGGCCGAGGACCCGTCGCACCCGATGCGCGAGATCGAGCTGCGCCGTGACGACGGGACGCTGGCCGGCCGCTACCGCTTCGAAGGGACCGATCTGATCGGCTTCGAGTGGCAGGAAGGCGGGCTCGCGCTGCGCCGGATCGACGCCGCCGAGTACGAGGAGCGGCGCAGCGCCTGGGGCCTCGACCCCCGGGCCGAGGAGGCCCCCGACGAGGCGTCTCCCGCCGTCAAAGATCTGTGAATCGAGGGAACGGGCGGGGAG
>CAYGST010000516.1:0-3908 GCA_964352415.1 uncultured Planctomycetaceae bacterium
TGACGGCGAGCGTGGGGGCTTCGCGGGCGATGTCGCTCGTCTCGTGCACGGTGGCGTCGATGCCGTCGGCCTCGACGCGCACGCGCGAGTCCCCCTCGACGAGGCACTCCAGGCTCGCGCTTCCCCCATCATCCGTGAGCGGCGTCCACGGGTGGGGCCAGCGATCGCCAGCCGGTCCCGTGAGCTCGATCGTCGCGCCGGCCACCGGCTCGCCGTCGGGCGTGCGGGCGACTAGCACGAAGCCACCCGCCGGCCGCAGCTTCATGTGCACCACCTCGCCCTCGGTCTCCGCCGCCACGCGCACGCCGGGGACGATGGCCATGGCGTACTCCGTGGTCTCCGGCACCACGTAGAGGTCGTAGTCGCCGGCGGGGAGGTAGCGCAGGTCCACCCGCCCCTCCGACGAGCTGAAGACCCGCGCGGACATGCGCGAGTAGCCCTTCACGTCGACCGAGGGCCCGCCGGCCTCGACGAGCGAGAGGTCGATGTACTTGAGCGGCTCCCCCGTCGCGAAGTCCTCGACCCGGACGCTGAGCGTGTGCCCCTCGAGGGTCACGTCCTGCTCGAAGCGGCCGCCCTCCTCGAGCGTCACGTCGGCGATGAAGACCGTGTTGTTCGCCACGCCTGCGTACAGCTGGTAGTCGCCGGGCTCGAGCCCACGGACCTCGAAGGCGCCGTCCTCACCCGCGGTGTCACCGATCCAGCTCTCCTCTCCGAGCCGCGGCGACCAGACGTGGAGGTTCGCGAACGGGAGCGGCTGGCCCGCCCCGTCGCGGACGACGCCGAAGATCGAGCCGCCGCGCTCCTCGCCGAGGAAGTCGACGCGCTCGGTCTCCCCCTCGCGGATCATGACCGGTCGATACTGGGGCTGGAACTCCCCCTCCTCGGCGTTCTTCGTGAAGTAGAGGACCACGTAGAACCCTGGCGCGAGGTGCTCGACCCGGTAGCGCCCCTCGGCGTCGGTCCAGTCCATCTCAAATGTCATCGTCTCGTCGGTGCGTCCTGCGGAGAAGCGACTGACGATGATCTGAGCGCGCTCGAACGGGCGACCATCCGGGTGCTCGCAGCGCCCCTCGACCGTGCCCCCTGCGCTCAGCTCGAGAACGACACCGCCAGTCGGATCGGCGGCCGCGTCGAGCTCCAGCCAGGTCGGCGCGAAGTCGGCGCTGCTCGCGCGCAGAAGGTGCGCGCCCCTCGCGAGCTCGGTGAGCTCGAAGGAACCGTCCTGACCCGAGAGCGTCCAGCCGCCGCGCACGTCTCCGAACTGCACCGGATCGAGGCCGACCGCCTGCAGGGGCATCGCGCTCTCGCTGACCACGAGCGCCCCTTGCACCGCGTCTCCGGTCGCCGGATCGATGACGAAGCCGCGCACGCGCACGCCGAGCGCCGGCTCGACCTCGACCGTCGTCGTCGCGTCCGCGTCGAGCGTGAGCCGGCCGCTCTTCCAGATCGCGTAGCCCGGCAGGTCGACGAAGACCGAGTACTCGCCCGGCTCGACGTCGTCCCAGGTGAAGGTCACGCCTTCGAACGCGAGACGCTTGGGGAAGGCGACCTGCGGAAGCTCGAGGCGACGCAGGAGGTAGACCTCGCCGCCGTCGATCGCCGGGCCGTCCGCGGGTGCGCGCAGCGTCCCCTCGAGGCGCGCCGAGCCCTCCGCGATGGGCCGCTCGGAGGCCGGAGGATCCTGCGTCTCGTCCGCCTCGGCCAGGGCCTCGCGGCGGCCGGGCTCCGACGTGCCCACGAGCGGGGCCGCTGCGTCGTCCACGTCGTCCGCGGCGGTGAAGCGCCCGAGCGACGTCACATAGTAGAAGTGGTGCGACCCGCTCGCCGCGGCCGTGAAGACACGGAGGGCGTCACCGGCCTCCGCCTGCACCGCGCCCGTCCCGCAGCGGAAGCCGATCCGATCTCCGAGCGCCTCGGCCATGAGAGACGTCTCGGGGACGAGCGCGACCGTCCAGCCCTCGCCGGCGAGGCGCGCGCCGGCGCCGGGGGGAGTCAGGACCTCGACGCCTCCGCGGGTGGGCATCGCGAGCGCGCGGCGCTCCTCGTCCGTCGCGGCGCGCCAGGCGCCCGGCGCGGCGCCTTCGCCCGTGAAGCGCACGGCCACCTCTCCCGCCGCGACGAGGGCGCCCGGGTCGAGTCCCGTGGGAGCGCCGCCGTCCGGAGTCCGCTCGCCCGCGCGCAGCAAGAAGACGGCGAGGAGCAGCGCGGCGACTGCACTGACGACGGCGATGGCGACGCGCCAGCCGCGTCGCTCCGAACCCGGTCCGCCGATCACGCGCTCCGGCCCCGGCTCTGCGCTGATGCGCCCCGCGCCCGCGGTCCGCGCGAGCCACGGCGCGAGCGAACGCTCGAGCTCGCGGGCGAAGTCGGCGCGCGGACGCACCGGCACGTACGCCCGCGTGAGGAGGCGCGCCAGGTTCTCATCGAGGACCCGTCCGGAGGGCTCGCGCTTCACGCCGGATCCTCCCCGCGGTTCCTCGCGAGCAGCTGGAAGACGCGGCTGAACGCGAGGCGCGCGCGGTGCAGCGTCGACTCCGCGGCCTTCTCGCTCTTGCCCGCGTTGCTGCCGATCTGCGCGACGCTGAGGCCGTCCACGTACTTCGACACGAGCGCGTCGCGGTAGTCGGGCGGCAGGGACGAGAGCGTCGCGCCGACGAGCTCCGCGGTCTCCTCGCGCTCCAGGACCCAGTCCGGCAGCGGTTCGCGCTCGACGCTCGACAGGATCGCGTCGATGTCCGCGTCCGAGTCCGCGAGCACGTCCTCGATCGCGCGCGGCTCGCGCTTGCGACGGCTCTCGCGGATCTTGTTGCGCGCGATGCCGCAGAGCCAGGTGTGCAGGCTCGCCCGGCCGTCGTAGGCCGCGAGCCGCTGGTAGGCCGTCAGGAAGGTGTCCTGCACGACCTCCTCGGCCAGCTCCCGGCGCCGACCGACGCGGTAGTGCACGAACTCGTAGAGCGGGTCGAGCTCGCGACGGAAGAGCTGCTCGGCCGCCTGGCCGTCGCCGTTCACGATCGTGTCGCGCAGGGCGAGGTCCTCGCTCCAGTCTTGGCTTGCGTGCACCATGTCCAGGGGTCCGCGCCCTTGGTGGCGCGACGGCGGGATTCCCCGCGCGCCGTCCGCGGCGAATCGGGCAGCAGAGGCGGCCCGGCAGCCTAACCCGTTCCAGGGGAGCGGTTTGCCCCCGTTCGCGGATTCGCCCCGGAGCGGGGGAGCGCCCGGCGGCTGGGGTACCTACCCCAATCCCCCGGCGGGACGACGGCGCGTAGACTCGCCGTCGATGTTCCCCCTGCCGGACGCCGAAGCGCCTCGCCCGTCGGGCTCGCCCGGGGCGGCGGTCACGCCCCGCCACGTGCTCGTCGTCGAGGACGACGCCCTCGTCGCGAGCATGGTCGAGCAGGCCCTCGCCCACGTCGGCCACCACGTGGAGTCGACCGCCTCCGGGGCCGAGGCCCTGGAGCTCGTTCGCGGCGGCCGGTTCCGGCCGGACCTGGTCCTCACCGACCTCACCCTCGAGGACCTCTCGGGGATCGAGGTCGCCCGTGGGCTGCGCCGCCTGCTCCCCCGAATCGACGTGATCGTGACCTCCGGCTACCTCTCCACGCCCGTTCAGGACGCCGAGTGGGCGCAACGGGGCTATCGCTTCCTGGCCAAGCCGTTCGGGGCCCGCGCGCTGATCGAGATGGTCGGCCGGCCTTTCGAGCGCGGCTAGCCGCACGCAGCCTTCGGGCCGCCCCCCGGTGCTCTGGAGGGAGAGCGAGCGGCGGGAAGCCGTTCCCGGAGCTGCGCGGATCTCCGCGCAACTCGCAGGCGAAGCAAGAGTAGGGCACTGCCCCACGGGCCGAGCGATTTGCCCCGCCGCGCCGGGGCCGCGTCGGAGGCTCTGGAAGCTGCGTGCGCGGCGCATC
>CAYGST010000517.1:0-3893 GCA_964352415.1 uncultured Planctomycetaceae bacterium
GCGCGGGCCCTGGACGCGCCGGAGCTCGCCGCCGCACAGCTCCGCCTCCGCGACGCCGGTGCCGGGTCCGATGAACAGCGCGTCGCGCGCGTCGCGGAGCAAGCCGCCCTCGACGACGGTCTCACCGGCCAGCGCCGCGAGCGCATCCGACTCGAGTCGTCGCGGGAGCGTGAAGCCGCCGCGCAAGCCATCCGCGAGTTCGCGCGTGAGCAGGTCGAGCAGCCCAGGCGCGGCGGCCAGGTTGCGCGCGCGCTCGATGCCGCGGCCGTCACTCGTCTTCGCACCCGGCGCACAGATTCCGACTGGGGTCGGGCAAGCGCTCGCGTGCAGACCGAGCGCGTCGAGGCAATCCGCAATGCCCCGGTGCAGGTCGTGGCCCGCGTGCGCCCGCTCCTCGGTGGCTTGCGCCGTGAGCGCGCCGTCCGTGGCGCGCGAGAAGCTCGTGGCGCGGATTCCGCTGCCGCCGACATCGATGCCGACACCGACCGTCGCGCTGGGTCCCATTCCGATCGTGTTCATCGCGATCGTGTGCGCTTCGGGAGCGCCATCTGCGTTCGCGGCGCGCTACGCCTCGGAGTCGGCTTCCTCTTCTTCCTCGTCTTCCAGCCAGAGCTTCGGATCGACCACGTCGTCCCAGTCCCCCGGACGCTCCGTCCCATCTTCCTTCGCGCGCTTCTTCTCCTCGTTGCGCTCGAGCTTGCGTGCGAGCTTTTCCTCACGCTTGCGTTGCTTCAGACGTTCGCGCTGACGCTTCTCGAAGGATTGGGGGCTACGTGCCAAGTCGGGTACCTGCGGACGGGGTCTGGGGAGAGGTGTCGATCGTGGTGTGGGCGGGTCGCGCTAGCGGGGGCCGCCCCAACCGCCGCGGCGGGGGCGATCGCCGAAGCCGCCGCTGGACTTGCTCGGTCCTTCGCTGCGGCGCGGTTTCGCGTTTCCGATCTTGAGCGGGCGTCCGTCGACTTCCATGCCTCGGAGCGATTCGAGCGCGGCCGTGATGGCCTCTTCACTCTCGAGCTCGACGAAGGCGAAGCCGCGTGATTTGCCGGTGCGCAGGTCGTTGACGACCGTCACCTTGGTGGTGGTGACCCCTTGGGCCTCGAGCGCTGTGCGGAGATCATCGTCACCGCAGGCGTGCGGGAGGTTTCCGACGTAGAGACTGTTCGTCATGGAGAAGGGCTCGGGCTGCGTAAGGGAAAGCGTCGCGGGGCGAGTGCGACTCGTGCGGGGGGGAGAGCGAGCGACCGCCGGAAAGGTCCCGGCGGTCGCTCTCGGTCGTTATCGGTAGGCGGGTTGCCTACCAGCGGCCACCGCCGCCGCCGCCACGGCCGCCGCCGCCGCCGCCGCCGCCGCCACCGGTGCGCGGCTTGCGCTCCTGGGCTTCGTTGACGCGGAGGTTGCGTCCGTCGAGGTTCGCGCCGTCGAGCGCCTGAATGGCGGTCTGGGCGTCCTCTTCGGAGCCCATTTCGACGAAGCCGAAGCCACGGGGACGGCCCGTGTCACGGTCCATCATGACGTGAACGTCGGTGACGGTGCGGCCATCTTCGGCGAAGGCGGCGCGCAGGGAGTCATCGGTGGTGTCGTAGGAAAGGTTGCCAACGTAGAGGCGCTTGCCCATGAGTCAGTCTTTGGGGCTAGGAGACGTCTCTACCTGAACTGCAAGAACGGATCGGTATGCGACGCATCGGTACTTCGAAAACATCGACGCTCACGGACCGACCCCCTTTGGGTGGTTCTCATCATGCGTCGTTGTGCGGTGGATCGGAGACGGCGGAGTCTCCTGCGGTCGCCCGGGTGGTGACCGCTCACGAGGAAACAGCCTCGCGCGGAAAGGGCCCGTCTGCGAACTCCTTGGCGCGCGGGCGACGAGCAGGGTAGGCGCTCGGGGCCCAAATTGCCCCTGTCAGACCAAAAAGACTTCGAGGGGCCCCTGGGCGCCGGGTCCCTCGCCGCCCCGCTCGCTAGTCGATCGTGAGGATTGCCGTCTCGGCAGCGTGCCGATCCTCGAGGCGGACGCCGAGGTGCTCGAGCTCCTGGCGCGTCGTCACCCGCAGGTCCTTGTGGATCGTGAACCACCAGGGCTCCGACTCGTCCCCCACATCGACCGCCTCTCCGCTGACCAGGGCGAGGAACCAGCGCACGCGGCGGCTCCCGGCCTCGCCGGTGGCTCGGATCGCCCGTGGATACGGGCCAAAAGTGAACTCGGCGCCTCCCTCGAGGGGCAGGCTGAAGTTCCCCTGGGTGTCCAGCGGCACCGCCATCAGCGTGCCGTCGTCGAGGACCGCCAGCAGCCGCAGGTGCGCCGCGCGATCGGGGGCCAGGCCCACGAACAGCTCCTCCGACGGGGCCGTTCCCGAGCGGACCTCTCCGAAGAGCTCGGCCGCGCTCCCCGCCGTCGCGGCCCACTCCAATTGGGGACGATCGTCGCGCCAGCTTCGGGTCAGGACAGTCACCAGAATCAGCCCGGCGGCGGCCAGGAAGGCCATCTTGAAGCGCGCCTCCCACATGCCGACGTGTCCGCGGTGAACGATCTCGTCCTCGTGGGGCTCGGGCGTGGCCTGACCCTGGGCCCCTCCGGAGACGGGCCGCGGGCCGGCGGCCGTCGCCTGCGCCGGCAGCGCGAACGGGTCGGGCGCGACCGCCGTCCCGGCCGCAGCCTCCGCGGTGAGGTCCGCGACCAGCCCGCGACAGGCGTCGCAGGCCGCGAGGTGGGCCTCGGCCCGGGCGACCTCCGCGTCGAGCAAGGTGCCCTCCGCCCAGCCGACCAGGAGGTCGGGGTCGAGGTGCTCGGGAGCGCTGCTGGCGGGATCCGGGGTCACCATGGGAGGTGCGTGGGTTGCGTGGGGTGAGGCGGTCTGAGGGTCCTCGGGTCGGAACGGGTCACGTCGCGGGGTGCCATCCACAGCGGCGGCCTGCCGGGACCAGCGGGCCCAGCCCTCGCGCAGCGCGGGCGTCCGCGCGCGGCGCCACGACCACGGTCCGCACTCTTGACATCCAGTTCCTTCAGCATTCTGTCCTTCCCTCGGGGCCTGGGGCCCCTGTCGAGGAGTCGTTCGCGGCACCCGCCCTTTGACGGCCGCTCCGCAGGGAATCGAGCTCGTTCCAGACCCGGGAGAGCCCCGGGAAGTCCTCCGGCTCGCCGTCCGGGAAGGCGCTGCGCAGGCGTTGGGCCAGCTTCTCGAAGGCGTGCTGGACGAGGCGAGTGACCCGTGAGTCGCTGACCCCGAGGGCCCGAGCGATCTCCCGCTGGGGCATCTCGTTCTTGTACTTGAGCAGGAGCACGGTCGCCTCGCGGTCTGTCAGCTCGTCGGCCAGCGGCGCGAGCGCCTGGCCGAGGCGGGCGAGCGTCTCGCTCGAGGTGGCCGCCCGGGTGGGGTCTGCCGCCGGGTCCTCGGAAGCGTGTCGATCCTCGAGCGACTCCCCCACGGCGCCGCGCCGCGCGTCGATCACGCGCCGGCGGACGATGACGGACAGGAAGCCGGCCAGGGAGCCACGTCCGTAGTAGCCGGCCAGGGTGCGCGGATCGGCGACGAGCTCCCCGGGCAGAGCGTCCGCGAGGGCCTGCGCCTCGGCCTCGTTCGCGCCCTGGCGACGGGCGGCGGCGCGCACCTTTCCGTGCAACGCGCCGGAGTAGCGGGCCCAGCCCGCCTCGGCGCCCTCTTCCCAGGACAGGGCGAGCACCAGGTCGACCCCGCAGGTCCGGCCGAGCAGGGTGAACAGCTCGACCTCCTCGATCGGCGCCCCGTCGGTGTCCGGCGCGGCGCGGGCGAGCCGCTGGCGCAGCCGGTGCTCCACTCGCTGGACGAGGCGCTCGCGGGCCACGCCGAGGTCCCCGTGGGCCGCGACGGCCTCGTCGACGAGGTCCGCGAGGGCGCGGGCGAGGGGCGTGGGGGTCG
>CAYGST010000518.1:0-3878 GCA_964352415.1 uncultured Planctomycetaceae bacterium
CCCCATCGACACGTGGTCCTCCTGGTTCGCGCTCGTCGGCACGGTGTCGACCGAGGCCGGATGCGCGAGCGACTTGTTCTCGCTCGCCAGCGAGGCCGCGGAGACCTGCGCGATCATGAAGCCGCTGTTCAGCCCCGGCGCCGGAGTGAGGAAGGCGGGCAGCCCGGAGAGGTCCGGGTTGACGAGCTGCTCGATGCGCCGCTCGGAGATGTTCGCGATGGTCGCGAGGGAGAGCGCCAGGTAGTCCATCACCATCGAGACCGGCTGACCGTGGAACTGCCCCGCGCTGATCACCTCGCCGGTGTCGGGGAACAGGATCGGGTTGTCGGTCACCGCGTTGATCTCGCCGGCGAGCACGTCGCCGACGTGCTGCAGCGCGCACTTGAACGCCCCGTGCACCTGCGGGATGCAGCGCAGCGAGTACGGGTCCTGCACGCGATCGCAGTTCGCGTGGCTCTTCAGGACCTGCGAGCCCTTCAAGAGGCGCCGGAAGTTCGACGCGGTGCGGCGGTGGCCCTCGTGCCCCTTCAGCTCGGCGAGGCGCGGGTCGAAGGGCGCGAGGCTGCCGAAGAGCGCCTCGAGCGTGAGCGACGCCACGGCGTCCGCCGTCTTCGACAGGTTGCATGCGCGCAGCCAGGTGATGACCCCGACGCCCTTCATGATCTCGGTGCCGTTGATCAAGGCGAGCCCTTCCTTCGCCTGCAGCACGAGCGGCTCCTCTCCGAGGGCCTTGAGCGCCGCCTTCGCCGTCTTGCGCTTGCCCCCGAGGTAGGCGTGGCCGTAGCCCATGTAGGTCGCCGCCATCTCGGCCAGCGGCGCCAGGTCCCCGCACGCACCGACCGAGCCCTGGCTCGGCACGTCGGGCACGAAGCCCGCGTTGAACAGCCGCACCAGCATCTCCACCGTCGACACACAGACGCCCGAATGGCCGCGCACGAGGCCGTTCAGGCGCAGGATCTGCGCGGCACGCACCTCGCGCAGCGGGAGCGACTCCCCGACGCCCGTGCAGTGCGAGACGATCAGGTTGCGCTGCAGCTCCTCGAGGTCCTTGGCCTCGACCGCGACGCTCTTGAGCTTGCCGAAGCCCGTCGTCAATCCGTAGACGACGTCACCCGCCGCAACGTGGTCCTCGACCACCTTGCGCGCGGCGCGCACGCGCGTCATGGCCGCCTTCGACACGGAGAGCGTCAGCGCCGGTCCGTCACCGCCGAGGTCTTCGTCGAGCAGCGGCTCGAGGTCGGTGAGGCGGAGCGATTGGCCGTCGAGGGTGAGCGTCTTCACGCGGAGCACGGGGCAGGGGGTCGGCGGCGCGCGAAGGGCGCCGCGGGAACGGAGGGCGCGGAGTCTACTCCCCCGCCCCCGCTCACGCATCGTGCCGTCCGTCGCCCGCGACCAGGCCGCGCGGTGGGCTCCCGCGTAGGCCTCGTCGCGAAGCTCAGCGGGAGCTCGGCGGCAGTCCGAAGCGCCGGTCGAGGTCATCGAGCCAGCCCCGGCCGCGAAGCGTGTCGAGCTCGGCGTCGATCCGCGCGAGCCAGCTCTCGGCGCCTGGACGCACCGCGATCACGTAGCGCTCCTCCGCAAGGGCCTCTGCCAGAACCTCGACCTCCTCCGGCCGCTCGCGCGCGAAGTCCAGCGCATCGGGCCCGTCCATCACGAGCGCAGCGACGTCCCCGGTGAGCAGCCGCTCGAGGCTCGACGTGCCCTTCGCCGAGGGCTCGGCCTCCACGGCGTCGGGCAACCGTGCGCGCAGCGCCTGCTCCGACGTCGTGCCGACTCCCGCGGCGACGCGCTTGCCCGCGAGGCCGCGCAGGCTCTGCGGCTCGCCTTCGCCGCGGCGCACCAGCACGCGCAGGCTCGTCACGTAGTACGGCGTCGACAGCAACACGCGCTCCGCGCGCGCGGGCGTCGCGCCGAGGGTCGCGACGACGGCATCGACCTCCCCCGCCTCGAGCGCGTCGAGCAGCGCATCGAACGGCATGCGATCCCAGACGAGCGAGACGCCGAGCGCACGCGCCAGCTCGCGGGTCATGTCAACGTCGCGGCCCTGCGGAGTGCCAGCTTCGTCGACGAACGCGAACGGCGGGTTGTCGAGGTCGGAGGCCACGCGCCAGAGCGGCGGTGCGTCCTCCGTCCGGACGCTGTCCGGCAGCGCGCTGCAGGCGCAGGCGATGAGGAGCGCGAGGAGCGGCGCGAGGAGTCGAAGCGGTCGGAGCGTCATGGGAACTGCATGGGGTCGTGGACGGCCCCCAGCCTACCCGCCGACGACGGACCTCAGAGCCAGTGAAGGAATCGCTCGCGCTTCACGGCGCGTCGCGATCGTGTCTCGACCAGGCGCCCTGACGAAGCAACGCCGGCCGATTCGGAGGAGGGGCAACGCAGCTCGGGGCGCGAGCGAGGCGTGGCGAGGAGCGTGATGGGTTTCTTCACAGGCTCTCAGTCCGCCTCGAGCTCCGCGAAGTCCGGCAGCCAGTCCTCGAGCGGCTCGACCTCCGCGCGCGCCGCTGCGCTCACGGGGTTGCCCGAGGGCTCGAAGATCGGGCGGAGGTCGCGGTGCGTGGCGCGCGACAGGCGCACGAGCCTCTGGTCGCGCTTCTCGTCGTCGCTGCCCGGCAGCTCGGAGCGCTCCGCCGACTCGTAGGCCGCGAAGGCCTCGTAGAACGGCTCCCAGCCGAACTCGCGCTGGACCTGCGCGTAGCACAGGAGCGCGAGGCCGGCCTTGCGCTGCCACTGGTCGAAGGGCGCCTCCGCCGCGAGGTGCGGCAGCCCCTTCGACTTCTGGTTCTCGAGCCACTCGACGCGCCACGGCTCGAGCCCGACGACCTTGTCCATGGCGTGCAGCGAGAACAGGTTGCAGGTCACCTCACCGGTACCCGAGAACGTCCACCAACCGCGCTGCAGGTTGTGGCCGAGCTCATGGAAGTGCCCCCAGGAGCCCACGGCCTCGAGCGTGTCGACGTCGAGCACCGCAGCGAGTCCGCCGTCCGACTCCGGTCGCGCGACGTCGAGCTGCGTCATGATCGGATAGCCGGAGTGCATGTAGCCCGCGCTGATCTGCACGTCGGCGACGAAGCGCTCGGGCCGCGTCGGCAGCGGGCGTTGGGCGAGCTGGTAGTGGGTCCGCACGACCGCGTCCCAGAACGCAGCCACGCGCGCCGGATCGTCGAGCTTGCGCACGGACTCGGTGGGCAGGGTGACGATCAAGAGCTCGCCGGCGATCTCCGCCCACGGCCCGGGGCGGTCGCGGACGGCGCCCCACTCGGACTCGTTGAGCGGCGAGCGCGCATCGAACAGCGGCGCGCGCACGGCGCCAGCGATGCGCAGCTCGAGCGCCGCAGCGCCGCGCGACGGCGCCTCGAGGTAGACCAGCCCGCCGAACGGGCTGGCGACGACGGCCTCGTCGGCGGAGAGCACGAACGAGCGGCTGACCTTGGGCCAGCGCTGCCAGGCGTCCTTGTGTGCAATCGAGTCGGTGTGGGCGCCGATGCGCACGGTCCAGCCCTTCGCGCTGCCCCCGGTCGCCTGCAGCCGCAGCGCTTCGCCCGCGGGCGCGTAGAGCCCCGTCGAGAGCCACCCGTCGCGCGCGCCGTCGACGCGCACGGTCTCGACGACGCGCTCGGCGCCGCGCGGCACCGAGCCAGGGAAGTCGCCCGCTCCGGGCGCCGCCTCGATCTCCTGCGCGGGCAGGTCCTCCCAGCGCCGCGACCAGAACGCGACGGCCAGGCGACCGAGGCCTTGATCCGCGCCGAGCGGCCGCGCCTCGGTCGGGTAGACGTCCTGCGGTCGATCCGCGAGCGCCGCCTCGATGCGCGGCAGGAGGAATCGATCGCCGGTCGGTAGCGCAGTGAGCGCGCGCTCGAGGCAGCGCAGCCGCTGCGCGC
>CAYGST010000519.1:0-3852 GCA_964352415.1 uncultured Planctomycetaceae bacterium
CCCCCGTCGGCAACGTCGGACTGGTCGACGGCGACGGGCTGGTCAGCGGCAGCGGCGCGCTCTACCCGGGCCTCGGCCTGCGTGAGCCCAACTTCCCGGGCTTCCCGAACATCGGTGACACCGTCGACGCGCTCGACCACACGCTGCCGGCGCTGACCGCCTTCCCGGCGGGCGGCGTGTTCTTCTCGCTCGACGGGCCGCTGCCCGATCCGAACATCCCGGGCGTGTTCAACTCGAACACTGCGCTGATCAACGGCTTCCTGCCGGGCGATGTCCTGTGGACCGTCGCCCCGGGCGGACCGCCCGTGGTCTACGCGCCGTCGATCGTGCTCGGCCTCGACCAGCTCGGCGCCCTCGACGACCTCGACGCCCTCGCCGTCGTCGAGAACGGCACCGGCGCCTACGAGCCGTCCCAGCAGCCCTACGACTGGGTCAGCGGAGCGACGGACATGGTGCTCTTCTCGGTCCGCCGCGGCTCCACGGTGATCGGGGCTCCCGACTCGATCTTCGGACTGCCGATCGAGGAGGGCGACATCCTGACGACTCCTCTGGCCACGATCTTCGGCGGCGTCTCACCCTTCCCCGGCATCTTCATCGCCGCGGAGAACCTCGGGCTCAACACGGCGCGCGCCGGCTTCCAGCCCGACGACCTGAACGGGCTCGACACCCTCGACTGGGCGGACTGCAACGGCAACGGGCTGGCCGACGTCCTGGACATCGCGAGCGGCACCTCGACGGACATCAACGCCAACGGCGTGCCGGACGAGTGCGAGATCATCGGCACCCCCGGCTGCTTCTGCCTCGCCCTCCTCGCGCCCTGCGGAAACGGCTTCCCGACGGCCGGCTGCCGCAACTCGATCGGAGTGGGTGGGCTGCTGTCCCTCACCGGTTCGGGGAGCGTCAACCTGGACAACCTCGTCCTGACGGCCACCCAGCTCCCGCCCAACAAGATGGGCATCTTCTTCTTCGGAACGACGGCCGTTGGGCCGCTGCCCTTCGGGGACGGGCTGCGCTGCGCTGGTGGCGCGCTGCAGCGAACGCCGCCCGGCAACAGCGGCGCGGGCGGGACGCTGGTCGCGGGCCCCGGCCTCGCGACGGCCTACGGCATCCCGGCGTTCACCACGCGCTACTTCCAGTGCTGGTACCGCGATCCGGCGGGCCCGTGCGCGAGCGGATTCAACGCGAGCAACTCGCACTCGGTGACGTTCACGCCATGATCCGACGTCGGTTCGGCGGAGCCAGCGTGGAGCGGCTCCGCACGACCCCAGCGTGAGCAGCGGGCGGCGTCCAGGTGGGCGCCGCCCGCTGCGTTGGGCCCGCTCCCGTCGGCGCGGACTCGATTCGGGGAGTTTCCTGTCCAGACCTCTCGCCCGCCCTCACTTGGGTGTGCCGCCCGGGCACGACGCCTGGGCCCAGGAATCCAGCACCCACCGACATGAGCCTCCTCCAGACCACCGAACTGCGACGCCTCGCCCTCTGCGCCATCGGCGCCACCGGCCTCGCCTCCGCCGCCTCCGCCCAGTACAGCTTCTCCGTCGACTGGCACAGCCCGACGGTCGGCCTGCCCGACGCCTTCACGGCCGTCCCGATCACCGAGGGCGACATCCTCGTCCCCGCCACCGCCACCGGCGGGCCAGCCCTCGGGCCGCTCGGCGTCCCCGGCATCTACGTCTCCGCCGGCGGCGCGGGTCTCGGCCTCGCCGCGTGGCCGACCTGCGTCGGACACCCCGGCGGCACGCCGTGCGCCGTCGAGCTCGACGCCTTCTCCTACGGCCGCGACGCGATGCTGATCCCGCAGGGACCCGGCGGCGGCGTCCAGCTGCAGTTCTCGGTCGACGAGTTCGCGATGGCGCCGCTCCTGCCGCCGGCTCCGCCGAGCATTGGCTCGGAGTTCCCGTCGGGCGACTCGTCCGCCGACGTGTTCATGACCGCCGCGCCGATCCTCGGCGGCCCTCACCCGCCGTTCGGAGCGATGGTCGGCAACGTCGGCGTCGTCGACGGCGACGGCCTCCCGAGCGGCAGCGGCGCGGTCTACCCGGGCACCGGACTGATCGAGCCCAACTTCCCCGGCTTCCCGAACCTCGGTGACAACCTCGACGCGCTCGACTACACGAGCCCCGGGTTCACGAGCTTCCCGCCGCTCGGCGTGTTCTTCTCGCTCGACGCGCCGTTCTTCGACGCCGCCAGCGGGGTGCCGAACACCGGCAGCGCGCCGATCCACGGCTTCAGCGGTGCGGACGTGATCTGGAGCATGGCCCCCGGCGGTCCGCCCGTGCTGTTCGCGCCGGCGCCCGCGCTCGGGCTCGACATCGCTGGCGGCATGGACGACATCGACGCGCTCTGCCTGCTCGAGAACGGAACGGGCGGCTTCGAGCCGTCGCAACAGCCCTGGGACTGGATGGGCGGCGGCACCGACATGCTGCTGTTCAGCGTGCGCCGCGGCTCGCCGGTGATCGGTATGCCCGACTCCATCTTCGGCATCCCGATCGAAGCGGGCGACGTGCTCACGACTCCTCTGCCGACCTTCCTCGGCGGCGTCTCCCCCTTCCCCGGGATCTTCGTCGCGGCGGAGAACCTCGGCCTCGGGACGCTGCGCTCCGGCCTGCAGGCCGACGACCTCAACGCCCTCGACTCGGACGTGCCGTTCATCGACTGCAACGGCAACGGCGTCGCCGACATGCTCGACATCCTCGGCGGAACCTCGACCGACGTGGACGGCAACGGCGTCCCGGACGAGTGCGAGATCATCGGCAGCCCCGGCTGCTTCTGCTTCGCCTCCCTGGCGCCCTGCGCCAACGGCTTCCCGACGGCGGGCTGCCGCAACTCGACGGGCGTCGGCGCGCTGATGACCGTGGCAGGCTCGGGCAGCGTGGCCGCGGACAACCTCGTCCTGAACGCCAGCGGCATGCCCGCCGGAGTCCCGGCGATCTTCTTCTTCGGCACGCTGCCGGCAGGGCCGCTGCCCTTCGGTGATGGCCTGCGCTGCACCGGCGGCAACATCCAGCGCACCCCGGTCGGACTGACCAGCGCGGTGGGAACCCTCTCGGCCGGTCCGGGACTCGCAGGCACCTTTCTGATCCCGCCCTTCTCGACCCGCTACTTCCAGTGCTGGTTCCGCGACCCCTCGGGTCCGTGCGGCAGCGGGTTCAACACGACGAACTCCCACGACGTGCTGTTCACCCCCTGATCTGGGGTGACCTGTCAACAGCCCCCGCAGCGACCCACGTCGCTGCGGGGGCTCTCTCGTTGCCGGCGGGAGAATTCCCGAGCGCCTGTCCAGAGCGCCGACCGGGACTCCCTTGGGAGTGGCGCGGGCGCGACGCCCGGCCGCCGCACGAAACCACGACTTCCCGACTCCCATGCGACTGCAATCCACGCCTCGCGAGCTGCGCCGCCTCGCCCTCATCACTTTCGGCGCCACCGGCCTCGCCTCCATCGCCTCCGCGCAGGCGAGCTTCTCCGTCGACTGGCACAGCGTGACGGTCGGCACTCCGAACACCTGCAGCGGCGTTCCGATCACGGAGGGTGACATTCTCCGTCCGGCTGCGGGCGGGGGCACCTCGGCGCTCGGCCCGCTCACCACGCCGTGCATCGCGATCTCCGCGGGCGCGGGCGGCCTCGGGCTCGCGCTGCACGGCGGCTGCGTCGGTCACCCCGGCGGAACGCCGTGCGCCGTCGAGGTCGACGCGCTGTCCTACGGGCTCGATCATCCGCTCGGGCCGAACAGCGCCCCGACCGAGGCCTACCTGTTCTCGACCGACGAGTTCGCGGGCGGCGGCATCCCGCCGGTGCTCTTCCCGAGCCTCGCCAGCGAAGCTCCCGTGGGCGACTCCTCGAGCGACGTCTGGATCC
>CAYGST010000520.1:0-3851 GCA_964352415.1 uncultured Planctomycetaceae bacterium
GAGGGGGCCCTTGGGGCTCCGCCGTCCATGGGGTGCAATGTAAGGTCCGGCGTGGATTGCGGAGGTTCGGGCCCGCATCCGACGCGCACGTCCTTACGAAACGCCCCTGCATCGGCGGCCCCTCCGGCTCGCCGCAGGACCGCCCTCGGCGCCCAGCCATCGATCCCCGTCGCTTGAGACACTCGGCTCCCCTGTTCGCCCTGCTGCTCGCCTCACTGGCCGGCTGCAGGAGCGCCCTGCAGTACCGCCTGGAGGCGGACGACGATGCGTACGCCCTCGTGAAGAGTCGGCGCGCCGAGCTCTTCGACGAGCGCGGCGAGTTCACCATCGACCCGCCTGAGGACAGCCTGCGCTCGCAGGTGATCGAGGGGGAGGTCGAGGTCCTCGAGGGCCTTTCGATCGTCGAGTGCCTGCAGATTGCCGCCGAGAACAACCGTGAGTACCAGACCCGCAAGGAGGCGCTCTTCCTGGCGGCGCTGGACGTCTCCCTCGAGCGCTGGAACGTCGGCTTCGTCCCCGCCGCCGGCGCGGACGCCGCGGTCACCGGCACGGGGTCGGTCGCGGACGTGCAGAGCGGGGGCGCCTTCTTCGGCGTCGACAAGATCCTCGAGACCGGAGGGCGGCTGTTCGCCGACATCGGCCTCGCGATCGTGAACGACCTCTCGAACGGCGACGGCTGGCAGGCGACGTCGAACGTCTCGATGCTCTTCACGCAGCCGCTGCTGCGAGGGCGCGGGAAGCTGATCCTCTTCGAGCCGCTGACCCAGGCGGAGCGCAGCCTCGTCTACGAAGTGCGCACCTTCGAGCGCTTTCGGCGTGAGCTCGCCGTCGACGTGATCGCGCAGTTGCTCGGCCTCTACCTCGATCAGAACGTGATCGACAACGAGGAGCTCAACTACAACAACGTCGTCACTGTCCGCGAACGTAACGAGGCGCTCGCCCGGGCCGGCCGGCTGAGCGACATTCAGGTCGACCAGGCGCGCCAGAACGAGCTCTCGTCCGAGGACCGGCTCATTCGCGCGCGCCAGCGCCTGCAGGACTCGCGCGATAGCTTCAAGCTGTTCCTTGGCCTACCCATGAGCCTTGACCTGAGCGTGGGGAACGAGGAGCTCCAGCGGCTCGCCGAGCTCGAGCTGCCGGATGCGAGCATTCCGTCCGACGTCGCCATCAAGGTCGGCCTCGAGATGCGCCCCGACTTCATGACCACCGTCGATCGCGTGGTCGACGCCGAACGTCGCTCGCGCATCGCGGCGGAGGCTCTGAAGCTCGGCCTCGACATCAGCGCCTCGCTCGACGTCTCCTCGGAGACGGGCAAGCCGCTCAAGTACAACTTCGACGACGTCGGCTGGGGCCTCGGGCTCGTGCTCGACATCCCCGTCGATCCGGTGCCGCAGCGCAACGCCTACCGCGGGGCGCTGGTCACCTGGCAGCGCTCGGTCCGCGCGGCCGAGCTGCAACAGGACTCGATCTCCGCCGCCCTGCGCGCCGAGCTGCGCCAGGTCGAAGCGCGCTCGGAGTCGCGCGAGATTCAATCGAACGCCGTGCGCCTCGCGGAGACCCGCGTCGAGAGCGCCAACCTCAACCTCCAGGCCGGCCGCGCGAGCACGCGTGACCTCCTGGAGGCCCAAGAAGCGCTCGTCTCCTCGCGCAACGCGGAGACTGGCGCCCTGACCGACTACGCGCTGGCTCGCCTGGACCTCGCCCTCGACATGGGCATCCTGCGAGTCGACGAGACCGGCATCACCATCGATCAAGAGCCGCTGCTGCGGGCACTCGAGGTATCCGAATGAGCAAGAAGAAGAAGAGCGCGACGCCCAAGATCCTCCTGACTCTCCTGATCGTCGCCGGTGGCGCGGGGGTCTGGGCCTGGCAAGCGGGCTACCTCTTCGATCAGGACGCTGGCGTCGAGATCGAAGGGGCGAGCGTTCGACGCGGCTCGCTCGACATCACGGTCACCGAGCGCGGCAACCTGACGGCGAAGAACAGCGTAAGCATCAAGAGCGAGCTCGAGCGCCGCACGACGCTCCTCTACCTGATCGACGAGGGCGTCCAGGTCGAGGCCGGTGACCTGCTCGCCGAGCTGGACATCTCCGAGCTCGAGGATCGCCGCGTCGAGCAGGAGATCACCGTTCAGAGCGCCCGGGCGTCAGCGACCAAGGCGCGGGAAGGCCTCGAGATCCAGCGGATCGAGAACGAGAGCCAGATCGCCAAGGCCGAGCAGACGGTTCAGTTCGCCCAGCTGGAGATCGAGAAGTTCCTCGGAGCCGAACTCGAAGGGCTGAAGATCGAGGACTTCGAGGAGGTCGTCGAAGCGCTCGAGTCGAGCGCACCGGACGACGCGAACGTAGGCGGGCCGTTCACCGGAGGCGGCCGCGAGCAGCAGGTCCAGGAGGCGCGCGACGAGATCCTCATCCGTCAGGAGGAGCTGAAGCGGGCCGAGGACAAGCTCGACTGGAGCAAGCAGCTGGCCGAGAAGGGCTTCGTCGAGCGCACGGAGCTCGAGGCCGACGAGCTCGCCTTCACCCGCGGGGGCATCATGCTCGAGCAGGCGGAGCGCGCGCTGTTCCTGCTCGAGAAGTACGAACACCCCAAGGAGTGGGCGCGCCTGCTCGGTGACCTGCGCGAGGCCGAGCGCCAGCTGCGCAAGGCGCAGAAGCAGGCGGTCGCGCAGCTCGCTGACTTCGAGGCCGCCAAGGAGGCGACGCGGGTCAAGCTCGAGCTCGAAGAGGAGAAGCTCGCGCGCGACCTCGATCAGATCAACAAGGGCAAGCTCTACGCCCCGGTGGGGGGCATGGTCGTCTACGGCCGCACCGAGGGCAGCCGCTGGGGCGGTGGTGAGCCCGTGCAAGAAGGCGGCGAGGTTCGCGAGCGCCAGGAGATCATCACGATCCCCGGCGAAGGCGGCATGATCGCGGAGGCCAGCATTCACGAGTCGGCGCTCAAGCAGGTCGTCGGCGGACTCCCGGTCACGGTGCGCGTCGATGCGCTGCGCGGCCGCGAGCTGTACGGCGAGGTCTCCAGCGTCGCGGTTCTGCCCGACAAGAACTCCTGGTGGGCCAACCCGAACCTACGCCTGTACAAGACCGAGATCGTCGTGGACGAGACGGATGCCGACATGCGTCCGGGCATGTCGTGCTCGATCGAGATCCACGTCGATACGATCGAGGACACGCTCTACGTGCCGCTGCAGGCCGTCCACCCGACGGGGGGCCGCACTGTCTGCTGGGTTCAGGGCCTGGAGGGCGTCGAGAAGCGTGAGATCGTCATCGGCCGTAACAACGAGAAGTGGATCGAGGTCACGTCCGGTCTCGAGGAGGGCGAGATCGTCCTGCTCGCCCCGCCGATCGACTTCGAGCCGGAGGAGTCCCGTGGAGACTCCGGACGGCCGGAGCGTTCGGGAGGCTCCGAGGGCTCGGGCGAGGGTCGCAAGGGCGATCGCTCGGGCGGTGGAGAGGGCGGAGCGGCCGCCGATCGCAGTGGCACGGCGTCGAGCGACCGCGGCAGCGCGCGCCCGGCCGGTGACCGCAAGCCGGGCTCGGGCGGCGAACGTCCCGCTTCCGCCAAGGCCGGCAGCTGAGCGCACGCTTCGTGACCGACCCCCAACCGAAGACCCCGGTCGCGGAGCTGATCGACGTCAGCCGCGAGTACCGGATGGGCGACAACCTCGTCCGCGCGCTCGACGAGTTCAGCTTCACCTTCAACCGAGGAGAGTACTGGTCCGTCATGGGCAGCTCGGGCGGCGGGAAGTCGACGCTGGGGAATCTGCTACGCTGCATCGACAAGGCGGCCAGGGGAATCTATCGCCTCGGCGGCGAGGCCGTGGCCGACCTCGCCGGCGACGGCCGCGCCGG
>CAYGST010000521.1:0-2281 GCA_964352415.1 uncultured Planctomycetaceae bacterium
CTCCCGATCTACGTCACCCAGGACAAGTGGCAGGACTTCGACGACGCCTGGAGCGAACTGATGGCGACCGACGAATCGCTGGACGAGCTCTTCGTCGCGCTGCGCCGCGCGGGTGAGAAGAAGCGCATCGCGCGCTGCGTGCCGCTCGTCAAGCAGCACGTCGAACTGCTGGAAGAGAGGGGTCGCTTCGCCGACGCCGCGAACCTGCTCGGCACCACGATCGAGGCGGGCGCCGCGACGAGCGAGCTCGCGGAGCCGCTGATGAAGCACGCACTCGCGGCCTGGGGCGAGGAGTCCTGGTGGCCGCGCGCCGTGGCGCTGACCGGCATCGAGACTTCGCAGAACCTGCGCAAGTCCTGGACGAACCTCGTGAAGCTCCAGCGCTTCAAGAAGGGCGTGATCGTCTTCCACGGCTCGGGCTGGGGTGCGGGCGAGATCTTCGACCTCACCGACGACGGGCAGGACGTGCACATTCGCTTCGCCAGCGGGCGTGAGGATCACTTCCCGATGGAGGCGGCGCTCGACATCTTCGAGATCCTCGACGACGAGGATCTACGCTCGCGGGCCTACCGCGACCCGGAGGGGCTCAAGAAAGAGGTCAAGAAGGATCCGCTCGACGCCTTGGGCGCGATCCTCAAGCGCTATCACGGCAAGGCGACCACGATCGCGATCAAGAACGCGATGGCGCAGATCGGCGTCGAGGGCAGCGCCTTCAGCGCCTGGTGGCGTAAGGCCAAGGCGCTCGCCGAGAACAGCGAGTGGTTCCGCCTGACGGGCAGCGGGAAGAAGATCGACGTTCACCTGCTGCTCAACGCGGCTGACCCGAAGGACCAGCTCGAGCGACAGCTGCGCCATGCGGCCTCGGTCGAGGTCATCGTGACCAAATCGCGGCTCCTGCTCGGCGACGAAGACCTCGACGAAGAGCTCGTGACGATCATCTGCGAGGCCCTCGAGCGCGAGGCGGCCGACGAGGAGAACGATCGAGGCCAGCGCCTCTCCGCATGGATGCTGCTGCGCGAGAAGCGCGGTGAGATCCCGGCCCCCCTCCAGGTGCTCATCGACGAGGCACGCGCCGAGGAGGTCCCGGAGAACGACGCGAACCACGTGCCGGCGTTCTGGGCGCTCTTCCAGGAGTTCCCGAGCACGCACGACCAGGAGCAGGCGCTGAGCCTCCTGATCCAGGTCGAGGGCGAGGGCTGGGTCGACGAGGCCATCCGCAACATCGAGCACGCGCCCCCGGGCATGGTCCGCTCGCTCATCGAGCGCCTGATGACGGCCAAGAAGGAGGACGAGCTCGGCGAGGTGTACCGGCGCCTCTTGCCCCGCACGAAGCGCGCACCGCACGTGCTGCTGATCCTCGCCAAGCACGCCGAAGCGGGCAAGCTTGGCGGAGAGCTGCCGCCGAAGCTGGCGCGCGCCGAGGCCTACGCGAACCTGGCGGCCTACCTGTTCGAGCACCGCCGCGTCGATGCCCCGTTCACGCGGGCGCACACACGCATCGTGGACTTCCTCACCTCGGGCGTCGACTCGATCCTCGACCAGCTGCTCGAGGGCGCGACGGTCTCCGAGGTCCGCAGCATCCAGCGCCTCACCCACCGCGGCGTCGAGGAGACCATCGACAACCAGTTGATGAACATCGCGGCGCACGCGTTGGCCGACGACGGCTCGGCGACGGTCAGCTACTTCTGGGAGAACGAGTCCATCTGGACGACGCGGACCGGCAAGGACCGACTGGCCCAGGAGCTCAAGGAGCTCAAGGAAGTCAAGATGCCGGAGAACGAGGACGCGATCGCGCGCGCCGCGGCGATGGGCGACCTCTCGGAGAACTCCGAGTGGGACGCCGCGCTGGAAGAGAAGCGCAACCTGTCCTCGCGCGCCGCGACGATGGAGACGGACCTCGCCAAGACCGAGCTGCTCGAGAACGCGATCCTGCCCGAGGGCGTCGTCTGCCCCGGCACGGCGGTGCGCTACAACGACATCACCGCCGGTCAGGAGAACCGCATCACGGTGCTCGGTCCGTGGGACGACTTCCGCGGCGACGATGTGGTCTCGTACCGCGCCCCGCTGGCCCAGGGCCTGCTCGGACTGGCCCCGGGCTCCCAGCAGACGATCGAGCTGCCCGGCGGCACGATCCAGGTCGAGGTGATCGAGATCGAGCCGGTCCACGTGGATTGAGGGTCCCTCCACGGGCCCCGAGCGGACGCGGGGGGGGCGGGGCCCCCCCGGCCCCCCCCCGCCCGCGTGGGCGGGGCCCCCCCCCAAAAACCCCCCCCCGGGGGGG
>CAYGST010000521.1:2291-3844 GCA_964352415.1 uncultured Planctomycetaceae bacterium
CACTTTCCTGGTGGAGGTCAGCGTGAGCGCGCCGGCCCCGGTGGATGGCGGGGCCCCCCCGGGCCCCCGCGCGGCGGGGGGGGGGGGGGCCGGGCCCGGCGCCGCGCGTCCCGTTTCGGGCGAGCCTCCGCAAAAAAACGCGGCCAGGGGTTGCTGGAGGGTCTATATCAGCCGATCCTGATGGAGTGTTGAATGTAGCCACAGACGCCCCGCAGCTCGCGGGCCTGCTCAAGGCCCTCGGAGACCCCACGCGCCTGCGCATTCTCGGCCTGCTCGCCACCAGCGAGCTGTCCGTCGGGGAGCTGTCACGGGCCCTGGGCCTCGCCCAGAGCCGCGTCTCGAACCACCTGCGGGTGATCCGGGAGCACGCTCTGCTGCGGGAGCGCCACGCTGGCACGAGCACCTTCCTGCGCTTCGCGCCGCACGAGGCGTCCGGCGCGGCACCCTTCGCGGCCCGGCTCTGGACGGCCCTCGAGCCCGAGCTCGAGCACCTCCCGGAGCACGCCGACGACCTCGCTCGCCTGCGCGGCGTTCTCGAGGCACGGCACGCCGATGCGCGCAACTTCTTCGATCGCGTGGCGGGCGACTGGAACGCGATCGGCGTCGACTTCGCGACCGGCCAGGCGCGCCAGCGTGTCGTGGCCAACTTCATCCCGCGCGAGCTGGTCCTCGCGGACCTCGGCTGCGGGACGGGCTACGTCGCGAAGGCCTTTCTGGGCCTGGCTGCGCGCGTGATCTGTGTGGACTCCTCGACGGGCATGCTCGAAGAGGCGCGCAAGAACCTCGGCGAGGCTCCCACGACCACGGAGGTCGAGATTCGTCCCGGCGAGCTCGACGCCCTGCCCATCGCGGACGACGAGGTGGACGGGACCGTGTGCGCGATGGTGCTGCACCACCTGCTCTCGCCCGACGCCTGCTTCGCGGAGATGTTCCGTGTCGTGCGCCCCGGCGGAACCGCGGTCTTGCTCGAGCTCGCGCCGCACCGCGAGGCGTGGCTGCACGAGGCGCTCGGAGACCGGCACCTCGGCCTCGACTCTCGCGCGGTCGCGCGCGCCTTCGAGGCGGCCGGCTTCGTCGACGTGAGCCTCGAGGCCGTCGCCGACCGCTACCGTCCGCGGGTCGCGGACACGAGCGACGAGGGCGCCGCCGCCGACCTCCCCCTCTACCTGATTCGCGGGCGCGTTCCGCTGGCCTGAGGCCTGCGCGCGCCCGAACCGTTTTCCGTCCGACTCCCAACTCAGCAACGACTGAACGAGACATGACCACCACGACCGCTACCGACTACAAGGTTGCCAACCTCGCCCTGGCCGACTTCGGCCGCAAGGAGATCCGCCTCGCCGAGCACGAGATGCCCGGCCTGATGGCCCTCCGCGCGCAGTACGCCGGCAAGAACCCGCTCAAGGGCGCGCGCATCACCGGCTCGCTGCACATGACCATCCAGACGGCGGTTCTCATCGAGACCCTCGTCGACCTGGGCGCCGAGGTCCGCTGGGCCTCCTGCAACATCTTCTCGACCCAGGACCACGCCGCGGCCGCGGTCGTCGTCGGCCCGA
>CAYGST010000522.1:0-3841 GCA_964352415.1 uncultured Planctomycetaceae bacterium
TCCGACAGCCCCGGCTCCCCCACCGCAATCTCTACGCACGATAACCTATTTTATCGGGCATAGTCAAGGGCGGTGGGGGAGGTCAGAATCCCCTGGAGACCTTGCATCACATGCGCGCTACTTGGTCCTCGCCTCGTCCATCACTTCCAGCAAGTCCTCTACAGACCCTTCACTCGTTCAAGGAAAGGCCCCGCCTCCTCGAACTGCCTGAGCCGATCAACGATGGAGCCTTCGGCATTGACGAAGAACACATCCGGGATGCTCTTCACCGCGTAAGCCTTCGCTAGCTCAGGATATTTGTCCAGGTCAACGAAGATCACTTCGACACCTTCCAGAGCCTTGGCGACATCGGGGTCCGCCATCGTGACAGACTTGAGCTTCTTGCACGGCGCGCACCACTCCGCCCAAAAGTCGATGATGGCCGGTCGACCGGCGGTCTTCGCCCGCGCCATTGCCTCGGCGAAGAATGTAGGGGCGTCCTCCGGCACCGGCGCCACCGTCAGCGCCGGAGTATCGGCGGCGGTCTTCATGATGGCTTGCGTGATCTCCGTCTCGTAGCCAACGCCCTTGATGACGGCGGCGAGGTTGTCAGGAGTGGTTTCTTTCGGGTTGTAGGTGAGGGTGACCTTGTCGTAGTCGTAGTCCCAGGAAATGTTCAGTACTTGGTGAGACCCATCCAGGGCCTCGGTGACCGCGTCCGGTCAAGCCATTCATGTTGCACCGGAGGCGGTCTTCTTCATCCCGATGACGTGGAAGGTCACGTCGTCGGTCTGCTCCAGCGGAGCTTGCTTGCCGACTTCGGCAGAGTTCGTTTCGACCTTAGAGCCCGTACACGACGAGCATGAGGCGTAGACGCCTGCCGCGACCAGGGCGGCGAGCAAAAGGGTCAGCTTCTTCATGTAGGGCACCTTGACTTGGCACGGGCGAAAGCACGCGCCGTGATCGGGGTTCGCGGCTTACGTCGCGCAGCAGCTCAGGCTAGCGACGTCCTTGCCGAACGAGATGGCGGCGAGCTTCACGCTCTCCGAAAGGGTTAGGTACGGGTGGAACGAGCTCGCGAGCTCGGACACGGGGATTTTGTGTCGGATGGCCAAGCTGAGCTCCATGAGCAGCTCGGAGCCTTCGTGAGCAAGCACGCGCGCGCCCACCAACTGATCGGTGGCTCGGTCTCGGATGAGCTTGACGAAGCCCCGGGTGTCGCGAGCCGCGATGCTGCGAGGCACGTGCGAGAGCGGCAACACGGAGACCTCGAAGTCGACCCCCTGCTCCCCGGCCCCGTGCTCGTCCAGGCCAACACCTGCAACCTGTGGGTCCGTGAAGATGACCCAGGGGAGCGCGGTGTAGTCCCGCGCGTGCGGGGCGTCACCGAACGCGCTCTCTGCGGCCAACGCGCCTTCGTAGGCGGCGGTGTAGACAAAGCTCGGGTCCCCGATGACGTCCCCGGCCGCGAACAGGCGCGGCGCGCTCGTACGGAGAAACTCGTCCACGACAACGAAGCCGCTCTCGTCCAGTTTGACGCCGAGCTCTTCGAGGCCAAGGCCCGCTGTATTGGGGGTGCGCCCTGTCGCAGCGAGAACGTGCTGGGCACGGAACTCCTGCTCCACACCATCTACGAGGGCGCGCACCACGACCTCGTCGCCCTGGCGATCGGCGCGCTGGAGAGCGCATCCCGTTACGACGCGCAGGCCTTCTTCCTCAAGGTGGCTCGTGAGTTCGCTCGTCAGGTCCTCGCCCTCGTTCGGAAGAATGCGCTCCGATCGCTGCAAGAGCGTGACCTCGCTTCCGAACCGCGAGTACATCTGTGCAATCTCGAGGGCGATGTATCGCCCCCCGAGCACGATGATCGATCGCGGAAGCTCTTCGAGCTCGAAAGCGCTCTCGTTCGTGAGGTAACCCGCCGAGTCGAGTCCTTCGATTGCGGGAATGAATGGCCTTGCTCCGGTTGCCACAAGGTAGCGACTCCCCTGGATGAGCTCCCCCCCCACCTCAACGGCAAGCGGGGTAACGAATCGCGCACGACCCTCGACGAGGCGGACATTATCGCGTCCAGAGATCACGTCGAGGTACTTGGCTTGGCGCAGCTCGGAGACCAGCTCCGTCTTCTGTCGTGCCACAGCGCCGAAGTCTTTGACGACGCCTGTTCCCTCGATACCAGCAAACCCTGGATGATTTGCACGATGCACGGACTCTGCCGCGCGGATGAGTGTCTTGGAGGGCACGCAGCCCACATTCACGCAAGTGCCCCCTAGCGGGAGGCCGTCATTGATCAGTGTGACCTGAGCGCCTAGATCGCTTGCTTTGAGAGCTGCCGCGAATGCCGCTGATCCCCCACCAACGATGACGAGGTGTTTCGGAACTTCTGAATTGCTCATCGCCCCCCCCCTTCGCTCGTCGAGGGCGTCTGAAGACTCGCGCGGTAACCGGCTCGCTCGATAGCGGACAGAAGCTCAGCGTCCGTTGTTGTCGCGCCTTGCTCAAGGTGGACGGTCGCTCGCTTCTCGTCGTAAAAGACCTCGGCAGTAGCAACGCCGGGGACATCAGCAAGCTCTGCCCGAATGCCACTGGCACAGGCTTCGCAAGTCATGCCTTCGATCGCCAGGCCCACCTCGGCCTGGCCTTCGGAGATGGCCGCGGTCGCACCGGTCTGGCCTCCGAGGAAGTAGCCAACGTAGCTGGGGAAGAACGCGAAGGCGCCGATGAAGAGCACCGACACCCAGAACATCCCTCGACTGAAGCGTTGCGCCTTCCGGCTGGGGACGGCGCAGGCGCTGCCGGGTTCGCAGTCTTCTTTGCGGATGTAGAGAAAGTAAAACCCCACAGCGAGCAGGACGGCTGCAACGGAAAGGAAGTAGGGACGGTACTGCTCAAAGAAGGCCCCCGCCCCTGCGGCCGATGCACCGAAGGCAATGGCTACCAAGGGAAGCCAGCAGCAGGCTGAAGCCAGAACAGCGGAGAGCAGCGATCCCGCGGTGGCCCAGGACCCCAGACCCCGTTTGCGGGGCGAGGCAACAGGGTCAGTGGGGCAATTGGAAGATTCGTTTGGCATGGACACAGGGCACCCTAAGAGGACAGCTTCAGTGCGGCGGAAAGGGCCTTGGAGAGGCGCTCTGAGATCTGGACGCGATCTCCCTCCATACAGGAGCTCACGCAATCCGCGAGGTGATGCTCTAGGACCCGAGCCGTGAATTGACCGAGGGCCCCGCGCGCAGCCGTCGCCTGGGTCAGGACCTCGTCCGCGCACCGGGCCTCTTCGACCATTCTCTTCAGCGCGCGGATCTGGCCCTCCACCCGCGAGAGCCGGTTGAGAAGCTTCCGCTTGGCGAGTTCGTCGAGATAGGTGACCTGATCTTCCATGCACCTATAATACCCCATGGGGTATCCAGATTCAAGTACCCCATGGGGTATTTCACTCCGTGTGCTCGGACGTGGCCCTCTCCCCCCATAAAAACATCAACCAGCCCCCTACCCGGAAGGCTGGTGGAGTAGCTGGCTACAAACCCAACCTTCAAGTCCGAACCGCGATCAGGTTCGCAGGGGCAGGCTTCGCGCGGCTCCCCCCGGATCAGGGGTTCTGCGGAATGGGGAGGTCAGGCGGCAACTACCCTGACACCGGGGGAAGGCTGGCGGTGCTCCCTATCCCTCAGCGCGCAAGTTTCACTGATGGGCGACCCCAGGAGAGTCCCCCACGATCGAGTTCGCCATTCCTGAGGAGCGCACGAACCTTTGCGCGATCACTCGTCGTCAGAGAGTTCCTCGAGTTCGGCCTCGAGCTCCTCCACGGAAGGGAGCGCACCTTTGAGCTTCTCGGGGAGCGCCTCAGTAAGCTGATACTCGGAGACTC
>CAYGST010000523.1:0-3795 GCA_964352415.1 uncultured Planctomycetaceae bacterium
GTTGATGAGCGCACTACCCGGCGGCTCTATCACCAAGCTCTCGTTGACGGAGAACTTGCTGGGAACCGACTATCAAGTCGCGCCTTCCTGGATTGACTTCGGCGTGCTGTTCGAGCAGGCCGGCAACACGTGGTACGGAACAGGACTCCCGTACGTCTTCTAGTACCTGTTCAGCTTTAAGTGTACTCCCGTTAGAGGAAGCAAAGATGTTCAGGAAACTAGTTTCGTGCAGCGACTGTGGACAGACAATCAGTAGACGTGCTGCTTCGTGCCCGCAGTGTGGCGCACCAGGTCCTGCACGGTCATCAGCCAGGGCAAACGCGAATGCGAAGGTGCATCGTCGACCAAAGGCACAGAAGAGCATTGTGGCTAGGGCGTTCAACTGTGTAGTTGCAGCGGGCCTTATCACGGGGGGGGGCTTCGTCGCTGCTCTGTTCGTATACGGGGCCTGGCAAGAGGGTGTGCGCCAGGAAGAACTTGAGCTCAAGAGAGCAGAGGAGAGGGCGAAAAAGGAAGAGGAGAGGAGAATATTCGAGGCGGAGAAACTGGCCTTCGAAGGAGATATGCAGCAAGAGTATGGGCGACTCAAGCAGGCCATTGATGACAAGGAGTATGAGCTGGCCTTAAAACTGGGAAACAAGTTCAGGAGGTTTGGTCACCTAGGCTACGAAGCCGTTCCAGAGCTTGTCTTGTTTGCTCGCAAGGCGCCTTTAATGGAACGGCTCGAAGGGTATGAGGAAAGCCAGTATGAAGACAGAGCTGACTGCCTCAAGGAGCTCGTAGCGATTGAGCCTGGTAACGAGGACTTCAAGGGGGAGTACGCGCGATTAAGCGCTATCGTACAGGAGAATAAGGTTCAGGCCTTGGAGGAGGTTGCCCGCGAAGCTCTGCAGGGATGTGACTCGGAAGACTACGAAGGGCAACTGAAACACCTGTCCACTCTGCTTGGACTGCGCCCAGATAATAAGGATTATCTCGAAAGGCATGAGCGCGTCGCGGAGCTACTCGCCGAGCAGAAGATCGCGAGCGCCGAAAGTGCTGCTTTGGCGAGCCTAGAGAGCCTGGGTGAGGATGAGCACAGGGCGCGCGTCAGTTTACTTAAAGAGCTGGCCGAACTTCGTCCAAACAACACTTCATATCGTGATGAGCTATCTAGCGCCAAGGAAGCGCTGGCTGGTCATGAAGCGGAGCTCGCAGAGAAAGAGCTAATTAGAAAGCTGGCAGAGTGTAGCGCGGGCGACTACAGGCGTCGTCTTGGTTACCTTGACAAGCTGATTGTTATGCGCCCAGAGGATGAAGGCTTGCGTGAGGAGCGCAAGGTCGTCAAGGAGGTTGTAGATCGCTGGGACGCAGAGGAGGCTGGGGAGGCGGCCAGAAAATCACGAGAGAGGGCCGCTGAGCGTCGCAAGAAACTAATCTCGAAGCAGTTTAGTGCATGGGATGGGTCTCATCGAGGGCTAGAGAAGTTCATCAAGCGGAATATGAACGATCCGGATTCATACGATCACGTGAGGACTACGTATGCAGATCAGGGCTCGCATTTGATCGTGAGGACTGAATTTAGGGGCAAGAACGCTTTCGGCGGTGTGGTCAAGAACTGGCTCAAGGCCAAAGTTGACCTGAAGGGGAACGTGCTGCAGGTAGTCGATCAGGGGCCTTGACAGACTATTGTGGCGCTGAGCTACGGTCCGCGATGAAGCCACATGGGAGTGCCTAGTATATTGCGGGGGATGCACGCGAGTCGGTCGAGCGCCGACGTTGGCTAGTGGACTTGTTCGGTCGCCCCGTTTCATGGGCTGCTGAGTTGTCGTCGGTGCTGAACCACGAACTCCGCTACACGACGCTGCTGATTGAGGGTGCGGCCAGGGCCGTCAGCCAAGTCCCGCCTGTCGTCATGGACAGCGGCCCCGGGCAGTACTGGTGACCATGGCCCACTACACGACGCTGCAGATTGAGGATGCGGCCAGGGCCGCCCGAGCAGTTTCCTTACCTCCGCGCGTCGCCCCCTTCTCGGAGTCGTCGCGTGCTCTCCGCGTCCGTCACCACCTGTCCCGCTACCGGCACAGCCTTACTGTGACTCCCATTGCGCTAGCTCCGACGGCCGAGCGGTACTCCAGCACCGTTGCGGGCGGGCATTCGAGGTCCATAGAGATGGCTGGACGAATCTCATTGGTGAATGCTCGGGGTAGAGGACCCTTCGAAGACTACATGTCCAGCCTCAAGAAACTCAACGGGCTGCTTGCGCCCGGAGGCCCTTAGCCCAGTCTCTAGATGTCGTGATTGCGGCGCTGAACGAGAGAGCGCGAACTCGTAATTTCCTAGCTGCAGCGGCTCGATGCACCCCCCCTTGGCCTTCTTGGGGCGCCCCCTGGCAGTCGAGCCGGGCGGCAGACTATCACCGATCCTCAAGCTCGGCATCAGGCCCGTGTGACCTCACCGACTCGATGCCCTTGTCTCTCGCCGATGCCGAGGAGTACATCTGGCTCTTGCCGATGATCTCGTGGTTGGCGGCCTTCAGAACGAAGTAGGGCTGGTCCGCCGTGGAGTCCCGGCGCTCGAATCGCTCCTCCAGGGGCGAGTTGGTGCGCACGGACTCGACGCCGTTCCCTGCGCTCGCCTTGGTGGTGTACCGCTCGCTGGTGAGGATCACCTCGCCGTTGCCGGCGATGAGGTTGAACATGAGCTGGGCGTCGCTGGTGCGTTTGAGCTCGTACTTGCCGGTCACTGGGTCTCTCTCCTGACTTGAAGGCCGTGGGGGCAGGAGTGCGGGTACGCGCCTCAGGCAGCTCAGTCGAAGAACCTGCTCTGCGCGAGTCAAGCAGTCGCGGTGCAACCGCCATCCGCAAGGCACCCGGTAGGGCCGCCCGTGGAAGCACTGGTCACGTAAAGCTGGAGGCGGGAGGGCTTCGACAGGAATGTTGCTTGCGGGATCCATGCGGGCCTGTTCGACTGCTCAACCGAAAGAAGGGCGCGTGCACGATCCTGCGCGAAGCGCGAAACGACCTGAGTACCCTCGAACGAAAACCTGTGATCCCGCGAACCCGAGATGACCTGTCCAAATGTGCGCACTTCGCGGAAGGTGTTCTTGTGAGACGCACAGTCATGAGGAGGCCAGAGTGAGGCCACAAGATCCGTCAGCGCCAAGCATCGGGCTGTTGGTAGGCCAAGTTGTGCCGAAGCCCGAGGCACAGACCATAGGCAAGAGCATAGATGGTGGGGGGGCCTCACCACGTTCTGCGAGGCTACACAGGCGCAAGCAGGCGCGGAAGAGTGCCATGGAGCGTAGTTGAGATGATCCCTTCTCATACTGCTTCAGGGTATCTCCCTCCCTTTCGGGCTGGGGGCAGCCCCTGCGACGATGCCGGAAAGTCACCGTACAAGACGGGGCTGGTAGAGTTTATTGGGAGATTCGCGACCACTACCGAGCGTAAGCGTATTGCCAGGGGCCTGCTCAGGTACAGGCAGGCGTTACGTGAAGCAGGGATTAGCAGCGGATTCCAGTGGATCGACGGGAGCTACGTAGAGGATTGCGAGGGCAATCGAGACCGCCCACCGAACGACATCGATCTCGTCACCTTCGCCGAGCGCCCAGCGAACTCCTCAGACGATGAGGAGTGGCGCGCCTTCTTTTCTGTGAATCGCACTGAGTTGTTCGATCTGGTCTCCCTGAAGCGTGAATACTACTGTGATGCGTACTACGTAGACCTGTCGATGCCTCCGGCAGCGGTCGTCAAGTGGGCTTGCTACTGGCATGGGCTGTTCTCGCATCAGCGAGAGTCATTCCTGTGGAAGGGG
>CAYGST010000524.1:0-3759 GCA_964352415.1 uncultured Planctomycetaceae bacterium
GGGACGAGCTCGTCGCCGGCGCGGAGGGCAAGGAGCTCGACGCGTACCTCGCGCGCTGCGAGCTCTTCGGCTTCTCGGGCGCCGTGCTCGTCGCGCGCGACGGGCGAGCCGTGCTGCGCAAGGGCTACGGCCTGGCGCGTCCGGGCGAAGGCGTGCGCAACACGCCGGAGACGCTGTACGACATCGCCTCGGCGTCGAAGCAGTTCACGGCCGCCGCGATCCTGCTCCTCGAGTCGCAGGGCAGGCTCTCGACCGGGGACTCGATCGCGAAGCACCTCGCGAACGTGCCGAAGGAGCACGAAGAGGTCACGATCCAGCACCTGCTCAACCACACCGCGGGCTTCCCGCGCTCCGGCTCCTCGGGCGGCGGGCCCGACCGCGACGCCGCGATGGCCGGCTACCTGCGGGCGAAGCGCTCGCGGGCAGCGGGCAAGCAGCACGAGTACTACAACGGCGGCTACGCGATGCTCGCGGCCATCGTCGAGCGCGCGTCGGAACAGCCGTTCGAGGACTGGATGCAGGAGCACCTCTTCGCGCCGGCGGGGATGGAGCACACGTACTTCGTGGACACCGTCGCCGAAGAGGACGAGCCGCGGCTCGCGCGCTCGCACGACGGCGGCAAGCTCACGACGGACTACATCAGCGGCTGGGGCTACAAGGGCATGGGCGGCGTCGTCACCTCCGTGAGCGACCTGCACCTCTGGATGAAGGCGCTCTTCGGCGGGGAGGTCCTGCCCGAGGACAGTCTCGCCAAGCTGCTCGAGCCCGCGCGCGACAACTACGCCTGCGGCTGGACCGTGCTCGACCGCGGCAAGGGCCGCCGCGTCGTCTCCCACGGCGGGACGGCGCCCGGCTTCCAGAGCTACATCCGCTACTTCGTGGAAGAGGACGTGCTCGTGCTCCTCTCGAGCAACCGCGAGGGCTGGCACTGGCAGGTCACCTGGGGGCTCGGCGCGATCCTGGTCGGCGACGACGCGAAGGCGCCGGCGCCGCCGAAGACGACGACCTGGAAGACCGAGCGCCTGGACGCGCTCGCCGGTCGCTACACGTCGAAGAAGCACGGCGGCCTCTTCGTCCTGCGCAACGGCGGAGGCCTGCGACTCGGCTCCGAAGGGCAAGCCGCTACCGCCATCCTCTCGGGGGAGAAGCCCGCGAAGGAGGTTAGATTCGCGGAAGAGCGCGAACACGCCATGGAGATCGTCGAGGCCCTCCTCGCCGGCGACACGGCGCCACTCGAGAGCTCGCTCGCGTCCGGCATCCCGGAGTCCTGGCCAAGCATGGTCCTGAAGCACAACCTTCCGAAGCACGTGACCGAGCACGGCGAGATCACCTCCTGCCGTGAGATCGGAGCCAGTCCCAGTGGAGACTCGGGCCTCGTGTCCGTGCGGATTCGTCTGCAGCACCCCAACGACGAAACGACCCTCGAGATCACTTTCGAGGGAGACAAGGTGCGCCGCTTCGATCTGACTCAGCCCCGCTTCGAAATCGACCTCGCCTTCGCCCCCGTCGGCAAGAAGGAGCTCGCCGCGTTCGACTTCAGCGGGAACGAGCTGCCGGACCTCTTCGTCGCCACCAAGTCTCGCGGCCCGGAAGTGCTCGAGCTGAAGCTCGGCAGCAAGCGGTTCCGCTTCGAGCGCGTCGACGGGAACTGACCGGAGGCGATTCCGTCAGCGCAGCGCGAGCGAAGTCGCGACGCCCTCAGCGCTTCAACTGCTCGAGGAAGGCCTCTTCGAGCAGCACGGTCACGCCGATCTCCTCGGCCTTCTTCGCCTTGCTGCCCGGCTTGCCACCCACGATGAGGTAGTCGGTCTTCTTGCTGACCGAGGAGGCGACCTTGCCGCCCTGGCGCTCGACGCTGTGCTTGGCCTCCGCGCGGCCCATGCCCTCGAGGGTGCCGGTGAAGACGACCGTCTTGCCGGCGAAGGCGCCGCCCGCGGGCGCGGAGGTGCCGTACTGGGGATCGACGCCGCCGTCGAGCAGGCGCGCGACGAGCGACTGGTTCTGCTCGCGCGCGAACCAGCGCGTGATCTTGTCCGCGACCTCCTCGCCGATGCCGTCGATCTCGATCAGGTCCTCCGCGCTCGCCGCGCGCAGGTCGTCGAGCGAGTCGAAGCGCTGGGCGAGCAGGCGGCCCGTCGCCGTTCCGACGTCGGGGATGCAGAGCCCGACGAGGAAGCGCTCGAACGGCACGTGGCGACGCTCCTCGATCTGTGCGAAGAGGTTGTCGACGCTCTTCTCGCCCCAGCGCTCCAGCTCGAGCAGCTGCTCGCGCTTGTCCGCGTCGCGGTCGAGCCAGAAGAGGTCCGCCGGCGTCTCGAGCAGGCCAGCGCCGAAGAGCTGCGCGATCTGCTTCTCGCCGATGCGGTCGATCTCGTAGGCGTTGCGGCCGGCCATCAGCGCGGTGCGTCCGATCTGCTGCGGCAGGCAGCCGTAGAGGTTCGGGCACTGCCAGTACTTGCCCTCGTTGACCGACTCGCTGCCACAGGCCGGGCAGCTCTGCGGCGGGTGGAAGGCCTGGGCGTACTCGACGAACATGCCGACGCGCGGCGCGCCGTCCTCGTCCAGCAGCTCCGCCGGGATGCCGTCCTTCCAGCCCTTCGGCGCCTTGCCCTTGCAGGCCTTCGCGACGCCGGTGATCTGCGGAATCACGTCGCCGGCGCGCTTGAGGAACACGCGGTCGCCGATCTTGACGCCGAGCCCCTCGACGTACTCCGCGTTGTGCAAGGTCGTGTGGCGCACCGTCACGCCGCCGACCTCGACCGGGTCGACATGGGCGCGCGGCGTCAGGCGGCCGTTCGTGCCCACGGAGACCTCGATCGCGCGCAGCGTCGTCGTCGCCTCGCGCGCGGCGAACTTCTGCGCGTACTGCCAGCGGTGAGCGCGCGCCGTCTTGCCAAGCCGCTCGCGCAGGCGCAGATCGTTCAGCTTCGCCACGATGCCGTCCACCTCGAAGGGCAGCTCATCGCGCTTCGCCTCCATCCGCGCGTGGTAGGCGAGGCAAGCGTCGAGCCCTACGACGACCTCGCCGTGGCCGGAGAACGGCAGGCCCCAGTGCGCGAGCGCCTCGAACAGCTCCGACTGCGTCGCGAAGGCGTGGTCCGAGCAGCGCGGCGCCGCGTAGCTGTGGAACTCCAGCGGATAGCGCGCGACCTCCGCCGGGTCGTTGCGGCGCATGGCGCCCGATGCTGTGTTGCGTGGATTGGCGAAGGGCTCGAGGCCGTCGGCCACGCGCGCCGCGTTGAAGGCGGCGAAGCGCTCGAGGCCGATCAGCACCTCTCCGCGCACTTCGAGCAGCTTCGGCACGGGCCGCTCGCTGCCGTCGAGCCGTAATGGGAGGTTGCGCACGGTGCGCAGGTTCTGCGTGACGTCCTCGCCGACCTGGCCGTCCCCGCGGGTCAGGCAGCGCACGAGCGCGCCGTCCTCGTAGATCAGCGCCGCGCTGACGCCGTCGAACTTCGGCTCGACCGACCACTCGAGGGCCGCGTCCTCGCCCTCCTCCAGCTTCAGGAAGCGCCGGATGCGCTCGACGAACTCGCGCACCTCCTCCTCGCTGAACAGGCTGTCGATCGAGATCATCGGCTCGACGTGCTTGACCTTGTCGAAGCTCTCGCCGTCGGGCAGCGGCGCGCCGACGCGCTGGGTCGGGCTGCCGGGCGTGACGAGGTCCGGGTGCTCGTCCTCGAGCGCTTGCAGCTCGCGGAAGAGCCGGTCGTACTCCGCGTCGGAGATCTCGGGCGCGCTGTCCGCGTAGTAGAGGCG
>CAYGST010000525.1:0-3747 GCA_964352415.1 uncultured Planctomycetaceae bacterium
TCGCCGCTTCCCTTCGTTCGCTCCGGCTCGCTCCGGGCCCTCCGATCCTCCGACCGGGAGGACTCGCAATCCCATGATCAGCGCACTCGTTCTCTCGTTCGCCCTGGCCGCTTCCTCCGGCACGACGACCCCCGCGGCTCCAGCGATCTCCGACGGTGCGATCGCCGTGAAGGGGGACGTCGATCGGCTCGCGCAGTCGCTCGCGAAGGACGGCCTCGAAGCGGAGGCGGAGCACGCGCTCGAGCTCCTCGTGGCGATCGGGGCAGAGCAAGGGGAGGTCGCGAAGGTGCGCGAGAAGGTCGTCAAGCGACTGGAGAAGAGCCGCGGCGACGAGCTGTCGCAGCGCTCGATCGAGCGGCACGCGCAGCAGGCGTCCAAGGTCGCGACGCAGCTGGCGCGACTCGCGGAGGAGGCCGAAGGTGCCGACGGAGAGTTCCTCCGGAGGCTGGCACTGCGCTTCGATGGTCAGTGCGCTGGTGCGCGGGAGGCCATCGGGCACACCCTCGACGAAGCGGGGCGCTGGCACTCGCCCGAGGAGCTGGCCGCAACGCAGTGGCGGCACGAGCTCGACGAGGCGATGCGCCGCGCGCGCGCCATGGAGTTCGAGATCGACTCTGTGCGGCCCCGAGAGCCCGTGTTCGAAGAGCTGTACGTTGGCGAGCGCTGCGCGCTGCAGTGGGGCGAGTTCAAGATCGAGACCTATCTCGACGAAGCGCGCATGCGGGGGCTGCTCCACGAATTGCTGCAGGCCTCCGCGGTCTCGAACTGGATGATGACGGGCACGCTGGAGCCCGACCTAGCGCCGGGCTGGACCGTTCACGTCCCTCCGGAGCTCTCCGGTGCAATGCGGGAGCGCCTCGGGAAGGAAGGCCGCCTCGACAAGAGCCTTCTGGAGTACGACGGACCGATCAGCGCGATCTGGGCGAGCCTGCCTATCGGGCCGGGCTGGACCCGAGCCACGCGAGTGCGGGTCACCGGAGCGCTGCGCGCCGAGCTGCTCCCGAGCCTGTTGATCCTCTACGACCGTGGGCTCCCCTCCTGGGACTGGGACCAGTGGAATCAACACGACTCGATCACGCCCATCTGGCAGGTCGTGGGGCACTACAACTTCATCGCGCAGGTGTTCCTGGGTGCGCAAGTCGCGCAGTTCGCGGAGAAGCTGGACTCGCGCGGGACCGCCTCGTCCACCAAGCGCGAGGGCTTCCGCCTCGGCAGCGCCGGAATCGTCGGCTGCAGGGAGTGGTTGCGACAGCTCGCTCGAAAGGGCGACGCGCCGCCCATCTCGCGCACCGTCGTCAATGACGTCGGTCGCTTGAACGGTGAGCCGAAGCTCAAGGCGATCTCTGCCGCCGAGTTCCTCTACGAACGCGGCCGGTTCGCCGACGTGTTCAAGCGCTACGCAAGGCTGCACGCGAAGGAGAACGCCGGAACGGAAGAGCGCCGCCTACCCGTCGAGCGCGTCGAAGTCGCGCTGGAGTCGACCCTGCCCGAGTTCGACGAGGAGTGGCGCAACTGGTTGCTCGAGGAGCCCTACGGCTCGCTGCGCGCGCAGATCGAGCGGAGGCTCGACGGAACGGAGGAAGTGGACAAGGAGACCGCGCAGGTGCTCGACGACCTGAATCGCTGGCGCAAGGGGATGGAGCTGAACCCGGTGACCTTGAACCGCGAGCTCTCGCACGGGGCGAAGCTGCACGCTCGCTACCTCGAAACGAACCCGGAGGAGGCCTCATCCTGGCCGGAAGCGCACGAGGAGCTCGCGTCGCTCGAAGGCTTCCACGTCGCGGGTTCGTGGGCCGGCTCGCACTCGGTGATCGCCTTCAACGGCTCGAAGCACTGCATCGAGGACTGGCTGCACACCTTCTATCACCGGATTCCGTTGACCAAGCCGGGCCTGTTGCAGGTCGGCTACGGGAGCGAAGGTGATATCTGCGTCCTCGACGTGACCTCCGTCGTGGACGACTCGGGCAGCTGGATCCAGGAGTTTCCGCACTCCGGTCAGGAGGACGTGCCCCTCGCGATGCGACCCGAGATGCCCAATCCCGTTCCCGAGCGGGAGGACCAGCGTACGCTCGGCTATCCGGTCACATTGCAGCTCGGCCGTGATCAGAACGTAGGCGCGCTGAACTTCACGTTGAGCACCTTGGGCGGCGAGGTCGTGCCCTGCTTCCTTTCCACGCCCAATGCGCCGACGAACCCGGCCATCGCCCCCGACCGGACCTGGTGCTTGCTCCCCGAGGCTCCCCTGAAGAAGAACACGACCTACCGCGCCTCTGCGAAGTGGAACGACTTCGAGTACGCGTGGCAGTTCACGACGGGATCGAAGTGAGTCGCCGCGGGGCTCCTGGGGGAGGGCAGCCCCTTCCCGCGAGCGCCAGGCGAGATCGGAGTGCGCCGAATCGCGCCGCCGGCGCGAACGTGTGAGCCGCAGGACTGCCCGCCGGGCCGCCGAGCCCCGAGCCCCGAACGAAGGCAGCCCCACCACGGGCTGCTAGAATTTCGAGGGCTTTCTGCGCTCCTGTGAGGACGAGCCCACGCCCTGTGTAGCTGAACGCGCCGCTTACCCCTGTTCACTCACAGCCGCCGTTCCCAAGCCGATGCATCAAGTCTCCCAAGTGCCGATGGCAGTTCCGGAATTCGAAGCCGTCCTGGAGGCCGCGCGTCGTGGGGATCAGGACGCCATCGAGATCCTCTTCGAGCGCTACTACCCCCGTGTGCAGGAGACGGTGCACCTCGACCTCGCCACGGACCTGCGCCGGTCGCGGCCGTGGTTGACCGCGCGCTTCAGCACCGGGGACGTGGTCCAGGAGGTGTTTCGCAGCCTCCTCACGGACCTGAGCCGTTTTCAGGGTGAGACGGAGGCCGCGTTCTGCGGCTACCTGGCCATGATCATCCGGAACCGGCTGCTGGACGCCGTGCGGTTCCACGAAGCGGCGCAGCGCGACGGGCGCAGGTCCGCTGCGTGGACGGTGGGGCCGGATCCCGCGTCGTCCCAGCTCGGCCCCGCTGCCGAGGCCGCGAGCGCCGAGTCCGCGGCTCACCTGAGGACGGCGATGGAGAGCCTGCCCGAGCGCGAGCGCCTCCTGGTGCGCGCGCGCATCGAGCAGGGGACCCAGTTCGTGGTGCTCGCGGAGCGCCTGGGCTACCCGTCCAAGTGGGCGGCGCGCCGGGCCTTCTACGCGGCCCAGTCCAAGCTGCTCGTCTTCCTCGGCCTGAACGAGTCGAGCTAGATCGTGACCCTCAGCTCCTTCGAAGACTCCGAACTGCCGGACCTGATCGCCGCCGCGCTCGAGATGCGCGATCAGGGAATCGACCCGCCGCTCGAAGAGCTGTGCCGGGCGCGCCCCGAGCTGCTCGGTGCGCTCGAGCGCGCTCTGGAGTTCAGCAAGCAGCTGCCCGACCTGCAGCGGGTGAGCGCAGGCCGCGACGAACTGGCGGGCAGATCCCTCGGGGCGCGCTACCGGCTCGATTCACGCCTCGGGTCGGGAGCGATGGGGGTGGTGTACAAGGCACACGACCTCGAGCTCGACCGGACCGTGGCGATCAAGATCCTGCGGCTCCCGTTCGGCGAGGAGGACTCGGCCGAGCTGCGCTTCGCGCGCGAAGCGGAAGCGCTGGCCGCCCTTCGACACGCTGCGATCGTGACCATTCACGATCGGGGCCGCACGGGGGACGACGATCCCTTCCTCGTCATGGAGTTCGTCGAGGGGCTGTCGCTCAGCGAGCTGCTCGCGGAGATCGAGCGCAGCC
>CAYGST010000526.1:0-3730 GCA_964352415.1 uncultured Planctomycetaceae bacterium
CGCTGGGCGTAGTTCAGCGGCGACACCTCGATGTAGCCCTCCGTCACCTCGTCGAGGCCGTACTTGAGGCGAAACGGGACCGAGAGCCGGTCGCCCGGGTCGAAGTCCGCCTTGCCCTCGAGCTCGATCGTGCCCTCCGCGGTCGTCGCGGTGCTCCGCGAGAACACACCGAGCTGGGGCGCGGGCGGCGCCTGGGTGTCCGGCACCGTCGAGCAGCCGACGGACGTCGAGAGGAGGCAGAGGAGCAGCGCGGAGGAGGTTCGCATGGAGGGGTGCGTGCGGGAGTCGGTCGGGGCGCGGGGGAGGCGGCGAGATGATGGGCTCCCACTCCCGTTCGGATCAAGTCGGGGAGTGTGAAGACCCCGTGTGAAAACCCCGTGAGGGAGCCCCATGAAGAAGCTCCGTGCAGAAGCCCGTGCCGGCGCGCCTCAACGTCCGCGGATCGTCTCGAGGCTCGCCGCGACCCGCTCTCGTAGCTCCGCGGCCGGACCCCGCGGGTCCAGGGCACGAACGGCCTCCTCCAGCAGCGGCAGCGCCTCCTCGTCGCGACCGAGCTCGTGGAGGATCACGCCGTAGCGCGCGTGCGCGACCTCCGATGCGTTGCTCGCGGGATCGACGACCTCGTCGACTGTCGCCAGGTACGGACGCACGACGGCCTCCGCCTCCTCGAAGCGTTCGAGCGCCACGAGCACCTTGCCGAGCTCGTGGACCGCGACCACCTCGAGCTGGCTCGGAGACGGGAACACGCCCGGCGCCTCGGCCACGACCTGACGCAGGGGCTCTTCGGCGAGCGTCCACTCCCCGGTCTTCGCGCGCGCCTTGCCCTCGTTCAGCAGCAGGGTCAGCGTGAAGCGACTCCGGAGCCCGTGGTGCTCGAGCGAGGCTTCGAGCGCCGTCGCGCGCAGCGCAGCGGCTTCCTCGTGCTTGCCCGACTCGCTGAGCAGGCGCGCGAGGTTGTTCTGGCCGATCAGGAGGCTCGAATGGCCTGCGGGCAAGATCTTGTGCTTCTGGGCGAGCACCTCGCGGTACAGCGCTTCGGCGCGCTCGCTCTGACCGAACTCGTCGTAGCAAGCAGCGAGGTTGCTCATCGAGGCCAGCGTGCGGGGATGGGTGAGCGTGTGGAGCGCGGTCTGCTGTTCGACGACGAACTCCAGCCGCTCGAGCGCCGCATCGACCTGTCCGAGATCCAGCAACAGGATCGCGAGGTTGTTCGTCGCGAGCAGCGCGTCTTCGTTTTCGGGGCCGTGGCGCTTCACCTGCAACGCCTCGACCTCGCGCAGGACCGGCTCGGCCTGCGCTCGAGCGCCATGATGCTGAAGCGTCGCGCCGAGGTTGCTCAGCGTGGTGATCGTGTCGGGGTGCTCCGGACCGAGCACCTCGCGCTGGCCCTCCAGCGTCCGCTCGAGCCAGCGGATGCCCTCGTAGTACTCCCCGCTCTCCGCCAGGATCGGTGCGTACTGGGCCGCCGAGTTGAGCGTCGCCGGGTGCTCGAATCCGAACTCCGCCTCTCGCAGCCGAACGGCGAGACCGAACTGCTCCTCGGCCGCGCTCAGGTTCCCGAGCGCGAACTGCGCTCCGCCGATGATGTGGCGCAGCTGCGCCTCGACGCGCGGGAGCCCCTGACTCTCGGCCTCCACCCGCGCGATCGCCCCCTCGAGAATCTCTTCGAGCAGCTCCGTGTCCCGCTCCCCCGCCGAAGCGGGGTCGATCGTCATCAAGAGGTCCTCGAGGAAGCGCGCGACGGCCGTCGCGCGCACGAGCTCCTCGCGTGCCTCGCGCTCCGCCATCAGCGCCTTGTGCGCCTGAGACGTCGATACGAGGATGCCGCCGAGCAGCAATCCGACGATCACGCTCGCGACGAGCAGCCCTCGCCAGTGGCGGCGGCCGAACTTCGACAGGCGATAGCGCAGCGTCGGCGGTCCGGCCAACACCACCTCACCGTCGAGGTAACGGTCGAGGTCAGCGGCGAGCTCTCCCATCGAGTCGTAGCGGCGCTCCCGGTCCTTCTCGAGGCAGCGCATGACGATCCAGTCGAGGTCGCCCTCGACGTCACGGCGCCGCAGCGCCGCGACGGCTCGACCGGCCTCCGCCTCGCGTGCGGAGCCGAGCCAGGTGCTCGGGCGCTTCGGCTCCTCCGTCGCGATCTTGTGCTGGATCTGCACGAGGTTCGACGACTTGACGTCGATCGGCGGCCTGCCCGCGAGCAGCTCGTAGAGCAGCGCGCCCGTCGAGTACACGTCGGTGCGCGTATCGACGTCGAGCGACTCGTCGACCTGCTCCGGACTCATGTACCCGGGCGTACCGACGATCTGATCACCACGCGTGTGGATCGTCGCCTGGCCGAGGCGTCCACCCACTGCCTTCGCGATCCCGAAGTCGATCACCTTGGGCTGAAGGCGGCCATCTTGCTCGGTGACGAGCACGTTGTTCGGTTTGATGTCACGATGGATCACGCCGCGGCGGTGCGCGTGGCGAATCGCCGCGCAGACGTCGCGCACGAGGCGCACGCGCGCCCGCGTGCCGAGCTCCCGCGCTTCGCAGAAGGTCGTGATCGACTCCCCGTCGACGAGCTCCATCACGAAGAACGGCCGGCCACGGGCCGTGGTCCCGGCATCGTGGATCTTGGCGATGCCCGGATGGTCCATCATCGCGAGGGCCTGGCGCTCCGCCTCGAAGCGCGCGACGACCTCCTTGCTGTCCATCCCGATCTTGAGGACCTTCAGGGCGACCATGCGGCGCAGCGGACGCTCCTGCTCCGCCATCCAGACCTCGCCGAAGCCCCCGACGCCGATGCGCTGCTCGAGGCGATAGTCGCGAACGACATCGCCCGGCTGAAGTTCGAGGAAGTCCTCGGGCGCGCGCGCGGGCACCCCGGCGGGCGTGGGCTCGCCGAGCACTGCGCTGGCTTCCCCGTGTGCTTCGAGGAGCGCCTCGACGCGGCGCCGCAGCGCCTCGTCGTCACCGCAGACCTTCACCACGTACGCCGCCCGCTCACGGATCGAGAGCTCGATGGCGTCCATGAAGACCTGCTTGGGGCTCGGCCGCGGCGCCACCATCAATCACTCTCGCCGAGCAGCTCGAAGAGCCGAGCTCTCGCGTAGCTCCACTCGCGGTACACGCTGCGCTCACTGATGCCGAGCGCCTCGGCTGTCTCCTCCACGGAGAGCCCGGAGAAGAAGCGCAGACGCGTGACCTCCGCCGCCTGCGGGTCCTCCTTCGCCAGCGCGTCGAGCGCGTCGGCCATCGCCAGCGCCTGGTCGGCGTCGAGCTCGAACTGCGACTCCGCGGCGCCGAGCGTCACGCAGACCTGCCCACCGCCGCGCTTCTCGCTCTTCGCGCGGCGCGCGTGGTCGATGAGGATCCGCCGCATGGCCTCGGCGGCGGCGCCGAAGAAGTGGCCGCGCTCGCGCCACTCGACCTCCTCGTCCTTGGCGAGCTTGAGGAACGCCTCGTGGACCAGCGCGGTCGCCTGGAGCGTGTGATCGCCGCGTTCGCGAGACATGCGGCTGCGCGCAAGGACCTTCAGCTCGTCGTAGACGAGCGGCAGGAGCTCCGCCTCTCCGGCTCCGGACCGCAGCAGGTCGGTCACCTCGTGGCGCGATTGGGTCATGGACGCATTCGATGTAGCGCTGCGCCGTGCCGCTGGAGCAGACCGACGACTGGAGGAGCGAGCAGAGAGCGAGCGTAGCATGGTCAGTTTCGGGTTGTGGCCTTCACCTACCCCGCGCAG
>CAYGST010000527.1:0-3726 GCA_964352415.1 uncultured Planctomycetaceae bacterium
GCTCTGCACTGCGCCGAGAGGATCATGCAGCACCGCTCGATCGCGCGCGCGCCGCGGCTGGTGGCGCTGCGGATCGGCTCCGAGTGTGTCGTGAAGGCCAATGAGGGGCGCGGCGAGCTCGCCTACACGCCCGTGCTGCTCCCCCACGACTGCGATCCGACCGTGGCCTTCAGGCTGCGTCACGGCGAGCGCGTCGCCTGCGTCCTGACCGACCTCGGCCGACCGGACCCCGACGTGGCCCGCCAGCTCTGCGGCGCGCACCTGCTCGTGATGGAGTTCAACTACGACCCCGAGATGATGGCGAACGGCCCCTATCCCGAGGTGCTGCAGAGGCGCATCACCGGCGGACGCGGGCACCTCTCCAACGCGGAGGCGGCCGGAATGCTGGCGCGCCTCGCCGGCCCCGAGCTGCACACGCTCGTGCTCGCCCACATCTCCCGCAAGAACAACACGCCCGAGCTCGCGCTCGCCGCCGCTCGCGCAGCGCTGTCCAGGATCGGGCGCGACGACGTGCGCGTCCTCGCCGCGGAGCAGCACGCGGTCAGCGAGAACTTCGAGGTCTGATGGATCCCATCCTCGAGCTCCTCGCGCGCCACCGCACGATCCGCGCGTTCACCGGGGCACGCGTCCCGGACGAGCTCGTGCGCGAGTGCGTCGGCGCTGCCCAGATGGCCGCCACCTCGTCCAACGTCCAGGGTTACGGGCTGCTGCAGGTCACCGAGCCCGCGACCCGCAGCGCCCTCGCGGAGTGCACCGGCGGACAGTCGCAGGTCGCCGAGGCCGGCGCCTTCTTCGCCGTCTGCGCGGACCACCGGCGCTTCCGCCTGATGGCCGAGGACCACCGGGCGACCTTCACCCCGAACCTCGAGAGCTTCCTCGTCTGCGCGATCGACGCGGCGCTGTTCGCGCAGAACCTCGTCCTCGCGTTCGAGGCCAAAGGGCTCGGAACGTGCTACATCGGCGGCTTGCGCAACGACCTGGCGCGGGTCCGCGACCTGCTGGCGGTCCCCGGCGACGTCTTCCCCCTGTTCGGCCTGTGCGTCGGCGAGATCGCAGACGACCCCGGACCGAAGCCCAGGCTCGCCGTGGACGGCGTGCTGTTCCACGACCGCTTTCCGAGCGACGCGGAGGTGCGTGAACACATCGCCGAGTACGACGCGCGCATGGCGGCGTACTATGCGGACCGCGGCCTGGACGGCCGCGACTGGTCCGGCGGCGCACACCGCAAGTTCAAGACGGCCCTGCGCGCGCACCTCCACGACTTCTACACGTCCCAGGGCGCCCGCCTCGAGTAGGCCGAGCCGTACGATCCAATGAAGCGACTGCTGCCGACCCTCGCCCTCCTCGTCGCCTGCCGGGCCAGCGCACCGCCCGCGCCCGAGGCGCCGCCGCGCGCGCCGTCGCAGATGGTCGCCTTCGAGGGCTTCCGCATCCACTACGACGACCTCGGCGCCGGAGAGCCGACGCTCGTGCTCGTGCACGGCTGGGCGAGCGATACGCGCGCGTGGACCCCGCAGATCGAGGAGTGGTCGAAGACCTGGCGCCTGCTCGTCGTCGACCTCCCGGGGCACGGCGCGAGCGACGCGCCCACCAGTCCATACAGCATGGAGCTGTTCGCCGACTCCGTCGCCGCCGTGCTCGATCACGCGGGAGTCGATTGCGCCGTGCTCGTCGGTCACTCGAACGGCGGCACCGTCGTGACGCGCTTCGCGCAGCGGCACCCGCTGCGAACGCTGGGGCTCGTCGTCGTCGACGGCTCGATGCGGCTCGCGATGCCCCGCGAGATCGGCGAGCAGATCTTCGCACAGTTCGCCGAGGAGAGCTGGAAGGACACGCTGCGGGGCATGCTCGCAGGCATGCCCAACGAGGACCTGAGCACGGACGAGGTCGAATTCCTCGTCACGATGGCCACCGACCAGACCTGGGAGGCCGCCCGGGGCGGCTACGAGGCGGCCTTCGCCGAGGACGCCTACGCCGATACCCCGATCGAGGCTCCGGTGCTCGCGGTCATGACGCCCTCACCGCTGTGGACGTCGGACTACCGCGCTGAGGTCACCATGGTCGCGCCGAACGTCGAGTACGTCGAGATCGACACGCAGCACTGGATTCAGTTCGAGCGGCCTGAAGAGCTGCGCGCGCTGGTCGGGGACTTCGTCGACGGCCTCGCCGCCGGCGAGTGAACGCGCCGGGGCCGCTCGCCCCCGCCGCTACTCGTTCAGCGGCCGCTGGTCCGCGGCGAAGTGCCAGTTGACGATCGCCCAGAGCGCGATGAACGCGTCCTTCAGCCCGATCTTCTTGCCCTCGGCGTAGTCCCGGCCCGCGTAGGAGATCGGGACCTCGTAGACGCGGCAGCGCATCTTCGAGACCTTCGCGGTGATCTCGGGCTCGACGGCGAAGGTCCGCGACTGGATGTCGAGACGCCGCGCGACCTCGACGCGGAAGACCTTGTAGCAGGTCTCCATGTCGGTCAGGTTCAGGTTGGTGAACACGTTGCTGGCGAGCGTCAGCATGCGATTGCCGAGGTAGTGCCAGAACATGTGGACGCGCACGTACGGGCCGCCCAGGAAACGGCTGCCGTACACGACGTCCGCCTTGCCCTCCTGGATCGGGCGCAGCAGCATGCCGTAGTCCTTCGGGTCGTACTCGAGGTCCGCGTCCTGGATCAGCACGACATCGCCCTGGACCTCCTTGAAGCCCGTGGCGAGCGCAGCGCCCTTCCCACGGTTCACTTCGTGGTGGAAGCAGCGGATCTGCGGGTGCTTCTCGGCGAGCTCCGCCATGATCTCGGCGGAGCGGTCGCGCGAGGCGTCGTTGACGAGGATCAGCTCCTTCTCGTAGGGCGTCGCGAGTACGGCGGCGACGATCTCCTCGAGGGTTCGCTCCTCGTTGTAGACGGGCATCACGATCGAGAGCTTCATGGCGTTGAGTCGGTAGGGCTTACTTGTGGGGCTCGGCGCCGGGCTCTGTGAGGCCGTCGAAGAGCTCGTCGATGCCGAGGAACTCGCAGAGACCGCTCTGGAGTTCCTGGTAGGCGGGTTCGCCCTCGATGCACCACTGCGGGCGCAGGAAGAGGCGGAAGATCTCGGCGTCGTCGCGCTTGCGCTTGGCCTGGACGACCGCGCGCTTGGCCTTCCAGTGCTCGAAGTTGCCGAGGAGGTCGTTGAGGCCGATCAGATCGGCGACGCCGACGCGGTTCAGGTCGATCGTGTTGCGCACCTTGCGCAGCTTGGCCAGGACGCCGTCGAGCGGCCCGGGCATGGACATCTTGGCGTGCTCGATCCGGAAGGGCGAGAGATCGCCCAGGCCGGCGTTCAGGAACATGCGCCGCGTCGCCAGCGCGAACATCGCGGGCAGGATCTGCTTGAGGTGCGCGTCGTCGTAGTTCTTGAAGCAGGAGAGCTGCGGGTTGCGCACCTGCAAGAGGCGCACCATCTCGATCGGCAGCCGGCGGCTCGTGCTCGAGTGGTGGTGGTAGCAAACCGCCTTCGGCGTATACCAGATCTCGTGGCCGAGCACCCAGGTCCGCCAGCCGAGGTCGACGTCCTCGTAGTAGGCGAAGAACTCGTGGTCGAAGCCGCCGACCTCGTAGAACAGGTCGCGGCTCATCGCCATCGCGCCGCCGCAGGCGAACAGCGTCTTGCGCGCGACGTCGAACTCGGGCCCGTCCTCGACGAGGTAGCCGCGCTGGAGGCCGATGCCGTGGAAGTTCATCCCGCCGCCGGCGCC
>CAYGST010000528.1:0-3721 GCA_964352415.1 uncultured Planctomycetaceae bacterium
GCCGGACGGAGTACGACGATGCCGGCCGGGTGACCAAGACGATCCGCAACTACGTGGACGGCACGCCGAGCGGCGACACGGACGCGACGGTGGTCTACGCCTACACCGATGGCCTGCGCATCTCGATCACGGCGGACCTGCCGGCGGGGCAGACCGACCAGGTGACGACCTACACCTACGGGACCGCCGGTGGCGGAGCGGCTGGCGACTCCGAGATCGCGACGGGGCACCTCTTGCAGGAGGTCGAGTACCCCGACTCCGCGAGCGCCTCGGACGTGGTGAGCTTTGCGTACAACGCCCAGGGCCAGCAGATCTACAAGAAGGACCAGGCCGGGAACGTCATCGAGACGGTCTACGATACGGGCGGACGAGCCACCGAGCGCAAGGTCACGACGCTGGCGTCGGGCTTCGACGGCGACGTCCGGCGGATCCAGACGGCCTATGACGACCTGGGACGGCGTGAGAGCGTCACCCAGTACGACGCGGCTTCCTCAGGGAATGCCACGGACGGCGTGGCCTTTACGTACGGAGGCTGGGGCAACCTGACCGAGTACGAGGAGGACCGCAATGGCGCGGTGAGCTCGGGTGGCGATGAGTACGACATCGTCTACACTTGGGAGACCGCGACGGGCGGCCGGAACACGCTCCGGCGCAACGAGACGACGCTGCCCAGCGGGGCCGTGATGGACTACGACTACCGAGACGCCGGCGGGCGCCACGACGCCGACATGAGCCGGGTCACCTCAGTGGACCTGGGCATCCGGCTGGTGGTGAGCTACGCCTACAACGGCGTCGGCCAGGTGGTCCAGATGGACTACCCCGAGCCGGACGCGCGCTCGCGGCGCTACGGATCGACCTCCGGCGACTACGAGGACTGGGACCGCTTCAACCGCATCACGTCGGACGACTGGACGGCGTACAGCGGGACGGCGACCAACTTCTACGACATCGACATCGCCTACGACGAGAACTCGAACATCACGGTGATCGAGGACAACGTGCATGACGGCTTCGACGTGGTCTACTCGATGGACGAACTCGACCGGCTCACGCGAGCCGAAGAGGGTGACTTCGTCAGTGGCTCGATTTCGACGACCTCACGCGACCAGGAGTGGACGCTCGACCAGGTCGGCAACTGGGACGTGGACAAGCTCGACCTCGACGGCGACGGCTTCTACACCGGCACGGACGAGCACAACGACGACCGGACCCACAACGACGTGAACGAGCTGACCGCTCGCGACACGGACGACGACGGGACGAACGACTTCACGCTCGCCTACGACGCGGCGGGGAACCTGACCGACGACGGGGAGGAGTACAAGTACGAGTACGACGCCTTCTACCGGCTGCGGAAGGTCAAGAATCAGTCGGACGCGCTGGTCGCCGAGCACCGCTACAACGGGCTGGGGCACCGCATCGGCGAGCACGTGGACACGGACGACGACGGCGACGTGGACGGCTCGGACGAGTGGCGGTACTTCGCGTACGACGAGCGATGGCGAATCGTGGCGCACTTCCTGGGGAGCGATACGGCTCCGACGGAGGAGTTCGTGCACCACGCGGCCGGGCTCGATGGGCGCGGAGGGAGCTCCTACATCGACCTCGTGGCGCTGCGCGAGCGGGACACCGACGACAACGGGTCACGCGAGGAGCGGATGTACTACTGCCAGAACTGGCGGGCCGACGTGAGCGCGATCATCGACTCGAACGGCGAGATGTACGAGTGGGTGAAGTACTCGGCGTACGGGGTGCCGTTTGGGCTGCCGGGGGCGGACACGGACTCGGACGGGGACTGCGATGCGGCGGACATCACACAGATCCAGACGTGGAGCTCGAGTGGGCCGTAAGACGTGCGTGGCGACATCAACTTGGACGGCACCGTGGATGCGTCGGACGAATCAGGGGTCCAGGGGAGGGCCTTTGGGCTTTCTATGGGGCGCAGCGTCCTTAGCGCGCTAGATTCGGTCGTTGCTTATTCTGGCCGTCAGCAGGGTGTCGCTGGTGAGTTGCATTATCGCGCTCGAATTAGGAGGGCCGATCTCGGTCGCTGGACTCGTCGTGACTCGCTCGGATACGCTGATGGGCTGGGCTTGTATGCTTTCGCCCAAGCCTCACCAGTGAAGTTTAATGACCCCTCGGGCAAGTCGGTCGCGTTGGCCAATGGGGTTACTCTTGGGACGCCGGTGCCGGGCGGAGAGTGGAGTGCGGCGCCAACGGCCTTTGACCCGGCGCATCTCAGGCCATTTGTGCCGCCGTGCTGTCAAGACGAGAAGGTGCGTTCGAAAGTCGCAGAGCGAAATGGAGGGAGGCTCCCTGATGGCGCAGTGGTTTGCTGCGACGGCAAAAAAGTTGTGTGCAACTGGGCTCGCGAGAACGCGGAGGACAGCGGTGAGCCGTTCTCTGAGGGGGGCGTTGCGCTCCATGAGCGATGTGTCTGGAAGCATGAACACACACACTTCGTCCGCCACGCCGGAGGGTGCGTCAATGGGGACGGGGATCGAAAAGGTGACGGCGACCCTCCATTCCCCAAAGATGGCGCCCCCAGCGAAAACGAGCAGGAGCAGGAAGGATACTCGGCGCAGATTGACTGTTACGACGACCATGCTGACGAGTACTGTGACGGATCGGCCGCTTGTAAGGGAGACTCGGAATTCTTTCGAGACCATGCCTGCAAGAATCTTGCAAGCTTCGGTGGTGAGCATGAATCGTGCGATTGAGTCGACGCAGTTGGGCGGAGGGGCGCCCCGGGAGTGTTCAGGGGCAGTTGCCATGGCCTGGAGAATGTTGTTGCCTGTTTTGATCGGCATCGCGGCAGTACTTGTCTCGGGGTGCGGCGCTCGAGGGGCGGCGGGTTCGACTCCGCAACCGGGAGCACGCCCAGGGTCAACTGCGCCAGATCTCGAGTCTCCGACATCTCTTTCGCCGGAGGATGTCGAGGTCTTGAAGGCTGCTTCCAGTGTTCTCGTCAACCTCGCAGGTGAACGAGCGAGGGTGGGTGGGGGTGTGCACGGCGAGGTTGATATTGTCCTTAGTGAGCGTGTGCTGGATCCGGTGATGTGCGAGTCTGGGTCGGTCCGAAGTGTTTTAGGGAGCCGCCTGCATGAGGGGCGGGGGCGGGCTAGTGAAGTAATGCTTCTGCGCACTGAGCAGGTTAGGCTCTGGCGTGAAGTGGGCCTTGAGTGGCTTCCTTCCCCGCCCTGGGATGTGGTTGATCTGGATAGCGTAGACCGTGGATACCCGCAGTCGGCAACTTGGTTTCATGACGCCTTTCCAGGGGTTGAGGCGTACGCGATTATGAGCCTTCCAGGTGTTGACTCTGAGGCCGGCCTCGCGCTAGTGCGATTCGTGATTGGTCCTAGCGCGCACGGGGTTGACGGCGTAGTGGTGCTTCGCCGGCAACGGTCGGCTTGGTTTGTCGAGGCGGTCGAAACTCAGAGTGGCCTGTAGTTGGCGGCGCTCGATGTTCACTCGGGGCGCTGTAGGCTTTCTTCTGGGGCTTGCGTTGATTGATCTGATGACGTTTCGTCGTGGTGGGCTTGGCTTTGGGTGGGGCGTCTCGTCACTAGTTTTATGGGCTGCTCTGGTTGGGGTTATTGGCCTGTCTGTTTGGGGGGCGAGGAGGCATGTGGAGGCCACGCAGCGCCATGCACGCGAGCGCCAGGCATATGTGGATTTAGTCGCTCTTCAGGACTTATTGTTTTCTTATCATGTTGATGTG
>CAYGST010000529.1:0-3721 GCA_964352415.1 uncultured Planctomycetaceae bacterium
CAACCGGCTCCGCGCGACCGACCTCGTTCGCCTGCGGATGATGTCGAGCGCCATGTGGCAGTTCCTCGAGCTCGCCGCGCGCAGCCGCCGCAACGTGCTGATCTCGGGCGGCACGGGCTCGGGCAAGTCGACGCTCCTCGGCGCCGTGGCCGAGGCGATCCCCGAAACCGACCGTATCGTGACGATCGAGGACACGGCCGAGCTCGTGCTGGATCAGGAGCACGTGGTTCGCATGGAGACGCGCCCGGTCAATGCCGAGGGGCGCGGCCGCATCACGGCGCGAGAGCTGCTGATCAACGCGCTGCGCATGCGCCCGGACAGGATCATCGTGGGGGAGGTCCGCTCGGAGGAGGCGCTGGACATGCTCCAAGCGATGAACACGGGCCACGAGGGGAGTCTCGGGACGATCCACGCGAACTCGGCGCGCGACGCGCTCGCCCGCCTCGAGACCATGGTGCTCATGGCGGGGACCGACCTCCCTTCGCGGGCGATCCGCGAACAGATGACGTCGGCGATCGACCTGATCCTGCACCTCCGGCGCTTCGAGGACGGCGTGCGTCGAGTCGCGGTGATCTCCGAGGTCGTGGGCATGGAGTCCGGCGTGCCGCTCCTCCAGGAGATCTTCAAGTTCGAGCCACGGGGCTACGAGGGTGGGCGCGTCATCGGGGACTTCGTCTCCACCGGGATCGTCCCTCGCTTCACCGAGGCGCTGCGCAACAGCGGCGTCGACGTTCCGTTGGCGCTGTTCCGCGCCGAGGGTCAGGAGTGATGCAGTACGCGCTGCTCGCGATCGTCGGGCTCGCCGTCGTGGCGGCGCTCGCGCTGCTCTTGCGTGGCCTCGCGACGGACGACGCGTCCGAGTCGAGCGTGGACGTCGTGCGCGTCGAGGGCCCGCCCTGGCTCACGTGGGTCGTGCCTGTCGTCGCGGTCGCCGTCGCTCTCGTCGTTACGAGTACGATCGGGCTTCCGGTCTGGATCACCGCCTCGATCGGATTGCTCGTGGGCGCGGGCGCTTCCATCGGTGTCACGAGCTGGCGCGCGTCGCGCATCGCGAAGCTCGAAGCGCAGCTCGCCGAAGGCATCGACTTGATGGTCAGTACTCTGCGCGCGGGCGGTGGCCTGATGGACGCGGTCAGCACCGCGCGGCGCGAGGTGCGGGCCCCGCTGCGCGACCTGCTCCTCGTCATCGTCGAGAGGGTCCGGCTCGGCGACTCCCCGCGCGCGGTCCTCGAGACGCTTCAGGAGAGCGTCCCCCTCGAGAGCTTCCGCTTGTTCAGCTTCACCCTGATCGCTCACTGGGAAGGCGGCGGTAGCCTCGCCAGCACGCTGTCCGACGTCGGGCGCACGATCCGGGATCGTGTCGACGTCCAGCGGCGCGTGCGTTCCCAGGCGGTCGAGACCCAGGCCAGCGTTGTCGGTGTCCTGGTCATCACCTATGGGCTGGCGCTGCTCATGTGGAACAACTATCCGGAGCGCCTGGACACGTTCGCCACGAGTGAGCTGGGTGGCATGGCGATCGGTACGACGATCCTGCTGCAGGGCATCGGGCTCCTGTGGATCACCCGCTTGACCCGGGTGGACATCTGATGCCGGGCGTGAACGAGCTTCCCCCCTTCTGGCTCTGGGGCGTCTTCGCGCTCTGCATGCTCGTGGTCTTCGTACTGCTGCAGCGGCGCAGCTCGATCCTGCGAGCGCGCCGTAGCCTGCTGCGTGCCCGCAGCCGTCGACAGGTTGAAGCTCCCACGGACGTGTCGGACGATCCCCAGATCGAGTCGAACTGGGACAGCCGCCTCCAGGCCTGGCTCTACCGAGCCGGCATCCGCGACGGCGGCGCGGCGCGGCGCTTCGTCGTGTTCCAGATCGTCAGCATCGTGATGGGGGTCACGGTGAGCCTGCTCGTGGCGCGCTCCGGAGTGCTGGCGATCGGCGTCGAGTGGATCCGCGGGATCCCCGGCGGGATCGGAGACTTCATGGCCCCGATCCTGGAGATCGCGCCGTGGACCCTGCTCTTCGGAATCTCGGCGCTGCCGATCGCGCGGGTTCGCGCCTCGCGGCGCGAGCTGGTCAAGCAGGTCGAACGCGACCTGCCGATGTTGCTCGCCCTCCTCGCGACCCTCGTCGAGTCCGGGCTCGCCTTCGACGCGGCCGTAGCACGCGTTCTCGAGGGACTCGATCGGCAGCGTGCGCTTCCTTACGAACTGTACCGGATGCGCGCGGAGTCCCAGGCCGGCGTCAATCGCACGCGCTGCTTCCGTCGGATGGCCGAGCGTTTGAACGTGACCTCGGTCGACATCTTCGTCTCTGCGATGATCCACGCCGAGCAGGCCGGCGGAGGGATCGCCGAGGGTCTCCGCCGCCAGTCCAGCGAGGTCTGGAATCGCCGCCGCGAGCAGGCGATCGCCAAGGCGCAGGTCATGCCCACCAAGCTCGCGATCCCGCTGACCATCTGCTTCCTGCCCGGGATCTTCGTCTACACCTTCGGCCCGGCCCTCGCTCAGTTCGTCGACATCGCGGAGAGCGTCGTCCCCGCCATCAAGTAGCGCTTCATGAACCTCTCGATCTCTCGCCGGCCGCGCCGCCTCGCGCGCGCCTGCGTTCTCCTCTCCCTCCTCGTTCTGCCCCAGGGGTGCATGACGCCCGACGTCGACACCCTGGACGATCCGGATCCCGCGTTGTCGCAGGCTCTGAGTCCGATGCTGTGGGCCCGCGACGAGGAGGGTCACGACCACCCGCCGGGCAAGGACGCGGACGGCAGCGAGGCCGATGATCGGCCGCCGCGCGCCTCGGTCGCGGAAGAGCGCCGCGAGCTGCGGCGCCTCGCGCTGCGCTACCCGCGACACGCGCCGACGCTCACGGCGGCAGCGGCGCTGGCCGTCGAGGACGGCGACCGCATCCAGGCGCAGTACCTGCTCGATCAGGCGAGCAACGCCGATCCCGAGTTCCTACCCGCAGCCTTGCTGCGGGTCCGCCTCGCGGCGGAGGAGGGGAGCCTGCGCCTCGCCAAGCGGCGCCTCGAGGAGCTCCTCACGGTGCGCCCCGACGAGCCGCGCCTGCACGACGCCCTGGCCGGCGTCCTGTACCTGGAGACGAGCTACGAGGAGGCGCGCGGCGAGGTGATCCTGGCCCAGCGCCTGGACGGCGACGCCGCCGTGCCCGGTCACTACGAGTATCACCTCGGGCTGATCTCGGAGGCGCTCGACGACCAGGACGCCGCCCTCGGTCACTACCGCGCGAGCCTCGAGTCCGACCCCGAGCGCGCGGACGCTGCCGCGCGGATCCGCTGGCTCGAGGCGCTGCAGCCGGAGGAGTGAACGGTCTCGGCAGCCGAGGAGTCGCGGGGGCTCGTTCGTCATCGGCGCTTCCTTTTGGTTAAACACAGAGAACACAGAGAACACAGAGTCCGGACCGCTGATCGGTTGCGCGGCCCGAGCGGTTCGGGGGGCCGTGGTCAACGGCGACCAGTAGCCAAGAGAGTCGAGAACGAATCAGCCGCCTTCGGCGGCCGGCTTCGCCGGCCGCCGAAGGCGGCGGTCTTTTCTTTCTTCTGCCTCTTCAGCTTCAGCTTCTGCTTCTGGCGGAACTCGCCGACCGGCCTCAGCCCCGCGAACCGACCACGGCGCGCGCCCGATCAGCGGGCTCTGTGTCCTCTGTGTTCTCTGTGTTTAATAAGCCGAGCTCCGGCAAGCGCACCAGAAGCAGGAACGAGCCCCAGCCCCTAATC
>CAYGST010000530.1:0-3699 GCA_964352415.1 uncultured Planctomycetaceae bacterium
AGCCATGCGCCGCGCCTTGCGCAGGATCGCGTGGGCCCAGCGGCGGCGCGCGCGTCGAGCCAGCGCGCGAGGAGCCGCAGGCGCGGGCGCGGACCGACGCCCGCCGGCGTGGAGTGCTGCAGCGCCGCGAGGTCCTTGACGAACCAGCGTGCGCGCGGCGCGGCGCCGTGGCGCGCGCGGCCGAGGTCGATCAGCGTCACCTCGGGCGCGTCCCCGCGGACGAGGACGTGATCGAGGTAGAGGTCGCGGTGGTACCAGCCCGCGCCGTGCAGCCGCAGCGCGATCGCCGCGACGGCGGGCAGGAAGTCGGCGGCGTCCTGCGGACGGCGGGTGAGCCGCTCGCGCAGGGTCTCGTCGAAGGTCACGCGCTCGAGGACGACGAGGGAGCTCTCCCCCACCTCGTGCCACCCGAGAGCGCGCGGGACCGGCAGACCGAGCTCGGCCAGGGCCACGAGGGCGTCGTACTCGCTGCGCCCGGGCGAGCGCGGAGCCTCGAGCGTGAGCCGCGCGCGCAGCCCTTCGCCCCGCAGTGTCCCGTGGAAGCGCTTGACGACGACCTCGGTCCCGTCCGCCGTCCGCGCGGCGAAGGTGACGCGACCTGGGCCGGCGCGCAGCGGCCTCGCGGGCTCCTCGGTCCGCCAGGCCTCGAGCTGGATCGGGTCGAGCGGCGCAGGGAGGCGCGAGGCGGCCCCGGCGGCGCGGGACGAGTCGTGGGGGGCGGTCGGCATGCGGTACGCGAGGCTCGCCGAGGATTGTGCCCACTCGCGTGGTCGGCGACGAGACCGGAGCGGCGCCTCGCAGTGAGCGGTCGCGCCGCGCTCTGTGCTCTCCCTGACCCGAGGGCGCCCGGCCTCCCCCAAAGTCGTCGCGCAGAAAAAAATCGAGCCCTTGGGGCTTTCGCCCAGGGCCGGGGGAAACTCGAATGGCCGGATTGCTCGGCGGCCCCCGAACCCGGGGAGCCCCACGGCGCACTTCCGATCACGGAGAGCCCCCAGATCCCCTCAGGTCGACACGACGACCTGCACTCGATGTCGAACAGCCCCGTCGCACTCAGCGCGAACCAGGAATTGGACGAGTTCAATCCGTTCCTCTCGATGGCGCACCTGTTCAATCAGGCCGCGGACCATCTCGACCTGGACGAAGGCACCCGCGAAGTGCTGCGCCGGCCCGAGCGCGAATTGACGGTCTCCATCCCCGTCTCGATGGACAGCGGCGTGACGAAGGTCTTCACCGGCTACCGCGTCCAGCACAACTTCCTGCGCGGCCCCTGCAAGGGCGGCATCCGCTTCGCGCCGGACGTGAACCTCGACGAGGTGCGCGCCCTCTCCGCCTGGATGACCTGGAAGTGCTCCGTGGTCGACATTCCGTTCGGCGGCGGCAAGGGCGGGGTCATCTGTGACCCGCGCGAGCTCTCGGACCGGGAGCTCGAGCAGATCACGCGCCGCTACACGGCCGCGATCATGGACATCCTCGGCCCCGATCGTGACGTGCCCGCGCCGGACATGAACACGAACGAGCAGACGATGGCGTGGATCATGGACACGTATTCCATGCACGTCCGCCGCACGACGACGGCCGTCGTGACCGGCAAGCCGATCTCCCTCGGCGGCAGCCGTGGGCGCCGCGAGGCGACCGGACGCGGCGTGATGCTCTGCTGTCGCGAGGCGATGAAGAAGCTCGGCCGGCGCCCGGAGAACACGCGCGTCATCGTGCAGGGCTCGGGCAACGTCGGCGGCATCGGCGCCCTGCTGCTCTACCGCGAGGGCTACAAGGTCACGTCGCTCTCGGACATGTACGGCGCGATTCTCAACGAGAACGGCCTCGACGTCCCGCAGGTGCTCGAGCACCTGCGCAAGCACCGGACCCTCGAGGGCTACGCCGAAGCGGACCGGCTCGCGAACACCGAGCAGATCTTCCAGGAGTGCGACGTCCTCGTCCCGGCGGCGACCGAGAACCAGATCACCTCGAAGAACGCCCACAACATCAAGGCCCAGTTGATCGTCGAGGGCGCCAACGGCCCGACGACGGCCGCCGCCCAGGAGATCCTGGACGAGCGCGGCGTGGTCGTGGTGCCGGACATCCTCGCGAACGCCGGCGGCGTGACCGTCAGCTACTTCGAGTGGGTCCAGGACCGCATGGGCTACTTCTGGACCGAGGAGGTCGTCAACACGCGCCTCGAGCAGGCGATGGTGAAGGCCTTCAACGACGTGAACGACGCGGCCAAGAAGTACGACGTCTCGCTGCGCGTGGCGGCCTACATCCTGGCCGTCGAACGCGTTGCCGTGGTCTACCGCATGCGCGGTATCTTCGCTTAGGCGGGCCAGTATCATGGTTGAGACATCGAGCGTCGACGACGAGCTGGACGACCTCCTTCCCAGCACTCCCCTGCTGGACGACGAGACGCCGTTCGCCACGATGATGGCGAGCTTCGACGAAGCGGCCCACGAGATCGGCATCGACAAGGGCGCCTACTCGATCCTGCGCAAGCCTGACCGCGAGATCTCGGTCGCGGTGCCCGTTCGCCTCGACGACGGCTCGATCCAGGTCTTCGATGGCTACCGCATTCAGCACAGCGCCGGCCTCGGCCCCTTCCTCGGGCCGCTGCGACTCGAGAAGAGCCTGAAGGTCGACGAACTGCGCGCTCTCGCCGCATGGATGACGTGGAAGTGCGCCGTCCTCGGCGTGCCGTTCGGCGGCTCCGCCGGCGGCATCCGCATCAACCCGGCGCGCCACTCGGCCGCGGTCATCGAGGCCGCCGTGCGCCGCTACACCGCGTGCCTCTCGGCCGATATCGGCCCGGACCGCGACGTGTTCTCGCCGGACGTCAAGGCCGACGAGCGCGTCATGGCGTGGATCGTCGACACCGTCTCCCAGCACGCGCGCACCACCGTCAACGCCGCCGTCACGGGCAAGCCGACCTCGATGGGCGGCACCCTCGGCCACGAGGACGCCGTCGCGCAGGGGCTGCGCGTGATCCTGCGCCTCGCCATCGAGCGCTACAAGCTGCCCGCTGGCCCGCTGCGCATCGTCATCCAGGGCACGGGCACGGTCGGCGGCAACCTCGCCCGCCTGCTCCACGGGGACGGCCACCACATCGTCGGCATCTCGGACGTCTCGGGCGCGCTGCTCTCGAAGACCGGCCTCGACATCCCGAGCATCCTGCAGTGGCGCAGCCAGGGCGGCGCCCTCGACGCCTTCGAGGGTCCCTGCGAGCACGCCGACAACGCGGAGCTGCTCGCGACCGAGTGCGACGTGCTCATCCCGTGCGCCGTGGCGAACGCGCTGCACTCGCGCAACGCCGCGCGCGTCAACACCAAGCTGATCATCGAGGGCGCCCACGGCCCCGTCTCCGCCAAGGCCGACCGCATCATCCACGGCGAGGGCGTGCCGATCATCCCGGACATCCTCGCCAACGGTGGCGGCGTCGTGATGAGCTACTTCGAGTGGGTCCAGAACCGCATGGGCTACTCGTGGATCCTGCCCGTCATCAACAAGCGCCTGCGCCGCTTCATGACCGAAGCCTGGACGGACTGCACGCGCCGCACCGACGAGCGCAAGGTGCGCCTGCGCATGGCCGCCGGCATGCTCGCCGTCGAGCGCGTCGCCGCCGCCGACCAGCTGCGCGGCCTCTACGCCTGACCCCCGCCCCGGACGGAACCTGATTGAAAAACGCCGGCTGGCGATGTCGCCCGTCGCGCG
>CAYGST010000531.1:0-3692 GCA_964352415.1 uncultured Planctomycetaceae bacterium
CATCCGCGCCGTCGACGAAGGTCGCGTCGTGCTGGCCGAAGAGCTGGCGCTTGCCCCGCGCGCCGTAGTTCTGCGGCTGGCCCCAGCGGTAGAGCAGGTCGCCGCCCTTGCCGTAGCGCCCGCCCGTCGAGCCCGCGCTCTCCTCCATCGTCGTCGAGTGGTCGAGGATCCAGACCTCGCCGAGGCTGCGCACGCTGAGCGTGATGAGGTCGAGCCCGGCGTGGTAGTCGACCGAGTTCGTGTGCAGCCAGTCCGAGCCGCCCTCGCCGCCCTGCGGCGCGTCGTTCTCGTCGCCGTCCTCGTCGCCGCCGACGTAGCCGAGCGCGCGCATCTTGCGCTCCATCTCCTCGCGCTGCTCCTTCTGAGCCGCGGTCTCCGGCGGGCGGTCGCGGTGATCCGCGTTGACGTCGATGCGCTCGGGGTGCAGCGGGACTTCACCGAAGCCCTGCGCGTCCTCCGTGCGGTCCTGGATCAGGTGCTCCGCGCTGCTCCAGCGCCAGACGACCTTGCCGCCGTCCGGCCGCACCGGCTCGATCTCGAGCACGGCGTCGACCCAGAAGCCGTCGTCGCCGATCTCTTCGGGGTCGCGGCCGAGGGCCACGGCCTCTGCCTTCGAGAGCCTCTCCCAGACGATCGCCAGCACGTTGCCGTTCGGCAGCGGCTCGACGTCGTGGTGGTGGTGGTAGCCCTCCGTGGCGAGCGAGTAGTCCCACAGGACGCTCCCGTCGGGCGCGAGCTCCTGCAGACGCCCTCCAATGCCGCCGCCCCGGAACGGCGCGTTGTCCTCGACGCGCACGCAGCGCAAGAGGTTCCCCGTCGGCAAGAGGTACACCGCGTTGCCCGGGCCGACGTCGGTCTTCCACTCGTGCGCGACCTCGCCGGCCAGGTCCACGAGGTAGGTCGTGCCCGACTGCAGCGGCGCGAAGAGCGTGTAGCCGTCGGTGGCGCCGTCCGTGCGCTGCACGAGGCCGCCCGTCGGTGCGTCCGGTCGGGACGGCGGCTGGGGTCCGGAGTCCTGGGCGAGAGCGAGACAGGCGGAGAGGACGCAGGTCGTGAGCGGTGTGAGCATCCGCCGAGTCTCGTCCACCCAGCGAGGGTCGCAACCGTCCGGCTGCGCGCGGGGCGTCAGCGGACAGCTCTGTGTTGCGGGAGGTACGTGCTGCGCGAGGGATGTCTTGCGAGAGGCGCGCGTCACGAAGCCAGCCGGCGCGCGCTACGGCAGGTGCTCCGCCAGGAAGGTGTCCAAGTGCCCCAGCTCCTCCACGCTGTCCCACGGCAGGTCGTTGTGGCCGCGGCCCTCCACGCGGCGCAAGGTCGCGCCCTCGAGCGCGGCGTGCAGCGCCTCGCCGTGGTGGAACGGGATCGTGCCGTCGCGGGTGCCGTGCACGACGAGGACCGGCCGCTCGAGCTCGCGTAGCGCCTCGAGGTTGTCGAACGGGTCGCGCACGGCGAGGCCCGGGATCGCGTAGCCGGCCATCATCGCGCGCACCGAGGTGAACGGCGAGTAGAGCACGAGCGCGCGCGGCGGGTGCGCGCGCGCGAGCTGGCAGACGACGCCCGTGCCGAGCGAGCGGCCGACGAACAGCAGCCGCTCGGGGTCGACGTCCGCGCGCGCGAGCGCCGCATCGAGCGCGGCGACGTGATCGGCGACGATCCCCTCTTCGCTCGGGCTGCCGCCCGAGCGGCCGTAGCCCCGGTACTCGCAGGCCAGCACGTGGAAGCCGCGCGCGCGGAACACGGCGATCTCGCCATGGAGGGACTGCAACAGCTCACCGTTGCCGTGGGCGAAGACCACGAGCCCCGCCGGGTTCGCGGCGCTCGCGCCGGGCGCGGAAGCGAACCAGGACTCGACGCGGGCGCCGCCCCCTTCGACCCAGGAGGCCTCGACGCCGTCCAGGCGCGGCTCATAGCTGGCCGGCGTCCCGACCGCGAAGGTCGGGAACAGCAACCGGCGCTGCACGGCGAGCGCGAGCGCGAGCCAGCCCGCGTAGGTGAGGAGCGCGATGAGCAGCATCGAGCGCAAGCGCCGAGCCAGAGGCCCCGCGCGCTCCCCTACCTGGCCCGCGACAGGCTCTCCCACACGCTCAATCCTTGGGCGCTGTCGGATCGGCGCTGCGCGCGTCACCTTCGATGTTGATCGAGTTGCGCGGGTCGTTCTCGACCTTCTTGCCGACCTCGAACTCGGGGCCGACGAGCGACTCGATGTACTGCAGCACGACCTTCGCGCGCCCGCTGTTGTCCGGACCCGGGACCCAGTCCGCGTAGCTCGCGTCGAGCGGCTTGGCGAGGTTCTCGTTGTTCTCGTGCTCGACGCGCACGCCGAGGATCAGCTTGCCCGCGTTGTCCGAGCGCTTGTAGCGGATGTGCACGCGCTCGCGGAAGCCCTTGCCCTTGAACGGGTGCAGGTCCTTGTCCCAGCCGCTGATCGCGACGTTGTCCTTCGGGTCGAAGCCCTCGTGGATCACCGGGAACCCGTTCTTCTCCATCGACAGGCGCGTGATCTCCCACAACCGCATCGTGCTGACCATCGGGACCTCGTACGGCGTCCACTGCGGCTTCGGTCCGAAGCTGGAGCAGGCCGGGAGGAGCGGAGCGAGGGCGAGGAGCGCGAGGAGTCGTTTCATGGTCTTCGAGATCAGTCTTCGGGCGACAGGGAGGCGTCGCGCAGGACGATGCGAACGGGGACCTCCTCGAAGCCGAGCTCCTCGCGGAGACGGTTCTCGAGGTAGCGCATGTAGGTCTTGCCGAACAGGCGCTTGTCGTTGACGAACAGCACGAAGGTCGGAGGCGAGGTCTCCGCCTGAGTGGCGTACTTGACGCTCGCGCGGTAGCCCTTCGAGCTCGGCGAGCGCGCCTCGAGCGCGCGCTTCAGCACGCGGTTCAACTCGCCGGTCGAGACGCGCTTCGAGGACGCCGCGAAGAGCTCCTCGGCCAGCTCGACGAGCCGGTCGACGCCCTTGCCGGTCTTGGCGGACAGGAAGCAGATCGGCGCGTAGCGCAGGCCGGGCAGCTGGACGTCGATGTAGTCGCGGAAGTCCTCGGGCTCCGTCGTGTCCTCGATCAGGTCGAACTTGTTCGCCGCGAGGATGACCGGCTTGTAGTGGTCCGTGATGTAGCGCGCGAGCTTCTTCTCGATCACGGAGAACTTCTCCGTGCAGTCGAACATCATCACGCAGACGTCGGCGCGCCGCACGCCCTTGTGGCTACGCGCGTCGCTGAAGAACTCGACGGCGTCCGCGAAGCTCGACTTCTTGCGCAGCCCCGCCGTGTCGATCGCGACGAAGCGTTTGCCGTCGCGCTCGAAGATGATGTCGACCGCGTCGCGCGTCGTCCCCGGGATCTCCGAGACGATCATGCGCTCCTCGCGGGCGAGCTTGTTCGTCAGGGTCGACTTGCCGGCGTTGCGGCGTCCGACCATCGCGATCTTCATCACGGGCGCTTCGACCGGCGGCGCGTCGAACTCGGTGCCCCCCGGCAGCTCGTCGATGATGCGCTCGTAGAGCACCGTCAAGCCCTCGCCGTTCTGGGCGCTGATCGGGATCGCGTCCCCCCCCACGCCGAGCGCGAGGAACTGGTCGGTCTCCCAGGTCAGCTTCTCGCCCTCGACCTTGTTCACGACGAGCAGGACGGGCAGGTTGACCTGGCGCAGCCGCGAGGCGACCTCCTTGTCGAGCGGCTGCGCCAGGTCCACC
>CAYGST010000532.1:0-3686 GCA_964352415.1 uncultured Planctomycetaceae bacterium
GGGCTACGTCGTGCGGCTCCTGCGCGCGACGCGCGAGACGCCGCAACTCGTGCTCGGCGCGAGCCCGCGCGCCGGCGTGATGCTCCTGCGGGCGGCGAAGGCCGTCGCTGCGCTCGACGCGCGCGACTACGTCCTACCCGACGACATCAAGGAGATCTTCCTGCCCGCGATGCGCCACCGCGTCGTGCTCGACCCCGCGGAGGAGATCGAGGGCGGGACCACGGACCAGGTGCTGATTCGCATCCTCGACACGGTGGAGGTGCCGCGCTGATCCCGACGCGCCGGCTCCTCGGGGTGACGGTTGCGCTGCTCGCGCTGTCGCTCGCTGCGTTCGAGCTCGAACCGCTGCGCCCCCTCGTCTGGACACTCGATGGCCTGCTGGTCCTCGGGTGCGTCGTGGACGTGGTGCGGACGCCGTCCCCGAAGCGGCTCGAGGTCGGGCGGCGCGTCCCGCAGCGCGCAGGACTGTCCGTTCCGTTCGAGCGCGTGGCGCGAGTGGGAGCTGGCCGCGCGCGTGGTCTGCGGCTGGAGCTGCGCGAGGAGTTCGCGCCGGACTTCGACGTCGTGGCGCGGCGCCTCGACGAAGAGCACGCCGCACCACCCGCGGCCGGGGACCCGACGGGCGGTCCGGACGTCCTGTGGCTCGCCGACGGCGCCAACGACGTCGTGCGCACCTACCGCTCGCGCGTCCGCGGCGTCCATCGACTCGGGGCCCTGCGCCTGCGGCTGCGCGGCCCTCTCGGCCTGTTCGACCGCCAGGCGCGGCTGGCGGGCGAGCAGCGGATCGCGATCGAGCCGCCGCTCGCGGGGCTCGACCGCATCCTGCGGCTAGCCGCGAGCGAGCGCTGGCAGGACCTCGGCGTGCGGCGCTTGCGCCGGCGCGGTGGGCTGACGGAGTTCGAGTCGCTGCGCGAGTACGTGCGCGGCGATGACCCGCGGCTGGTCGATCAGAAGGCCTTCGCCCGCCGCGGGCGGCCGATCGTGCGCGAGTTCCAGGAGGAGCGTGGTCAGGAGCTGCTCGTCGTCGTCGACGGGGGAAGGCGCATGGGGGCGACCACTGCCGAGGGCGACCAGGCGGCCTGGACCAAGCTCGATCACGCGCTGGACACCGGGCTCGAGCTGGCCGCCGTCGCGCTGCAGGCCGGCGACCGTGTGGGCTTCGCGGTATTCGATCGGCGACTGCGCGTGTACGTGCCCGCGATGAAGGGCGCGCGGCAGCTCGGCCGCATCAAGGAGGCGGTCTTCGGCGAGCAGCCCTCACGGCTGGAGTCGGACCTGGCGCGTGCGCTGCGCGAGCTGTCGGTGCTGCACCGCCGTCGCGCCCTGCTCGTCGTGCTCTCCGACGTCGCGGATCCGCTCTCGGTCGAGGCGCAGCGCCAGGCCCTCAGCGCCGGTTCGCGGCGGCACGGCATCGTGCTCGCGACCCTCGACGACCCGTCGCTGCGCCGGATCGAAGCCGGGGAGCTGGCTGCGTCCGCGGCCGAGCGCGCCGCGGCCTTCGCGCTCGCCGAAGAGCGCTCCGAAGCGCTCGACAAGCTGCGCCGCAGCGGCGCCCTGGTGCTCGACGCGCTGCCGGCCGAGAGCGCCGGCCCGCTGCTCGGCGCGTGGCTGGACGCCCGCCGAGGTCGCGCGCTCGGACGAGCGTAGCGGTGAGCCGAGGGGTTCGGCATCCTCCGCGTCATGGCGACCCCGGCCACTCTCCTGCTCACGGGCTACGGCCGCTTCGGTCGCGCGCTGGTCGAGCTCGCCGTGAACGCCGGCTGGCGCGTGCGGGTCCACGATCCCGTCGCGGAGGTGCCGGAGGAGCTGCGCGCCGCGAGCCTCGAAGCGCTCCTCGCCGAACCGGGCGTCGTCGTGCCTGCGGTGCCGATGGAGGCCTTCCGCGCGTCGCTCGAAGCGCTGCGGCCGTTTGCGGGTCCGGCGCACGTCGTGGTGGACGTGTGCAGCGTCAAGGCCGCGGCCCGCCGCGCCCTCCAGGAGGTGCTCGGGGCGGGCGTGTCCTGGGCGCAGTCGCATCCGCTGTTCGGGCCGATGAGCCTCGAGCTGGGGGAGCGGCCCCTGCGCGTGGTCCTGTGCACCGATACGCCGCACGGCGCCGCGCTCGCCGAGGCCCGCCGACTGTTCCAGGCGTTCGGCTGCGTCCTCCACGAGCAGACGAGCGAAGACCATGACCGAGCCATGGCGGGCACCCACGCGCTGGCCTTCTTCGTGGCCAAGGGGATGCTCGCGATCGGCGCGGACTCGCACGAGGTCGCGCCGCCGTCCTTCCGGGCCATGGCCGCCTCGATCGACTCCGTGCGCGCCGACGCCGGCCACCTGTTCTTTCCGATCCAGCACACGAACCCGTTCGCCGCGGAGTCCCGCGAGGGGCTGCTCGACGCCCTCGGTCGGATCCACCGCGAGCTGGCCGACGCGCGGCTCGTCGGCGCGGTCGACGAGGCGGGCGCCGCGCTCGCGATCGCGCCCCCGCGCACGTCGCCGGAGCTCGGCGAGGCGCGCGCGACGATCGACGCCCTCGACCAGGAGCTGATGGCGCTGCTCGCGCGGCGCGCGCAGGTCGCCCTGCGTGCGGCGCGCGCCAAGGCGGGGGAGGGCCGCGCCGTGCAGGACCCCGGCCGCGAGGAGGCGCTGCTCGAGCGGCGCCGCGAGCTCGCGCTGGAGCACGACCTCGACCCGACCTCCGTGACCGACGTGTTCGAGGCCATCCTGCGCTTCAGTCGCGGCGCACAGCGCCGCTTCCTCGACTCGAACGACGCGACAGGTGAAGTTCGCGCTCCCGACACCAAAGAACCTCCTCCCCGATGATCCTCATCCTCCGCCCGGACCTCCAAGGGCTTTCGACCACCCTCGGCGAGATCGACTCGATCGCTCGCTGCTACGAGGGCGTCGAGGTCAAGACCTACGAGTTCCAGGGCACGCGCCACCGCTTCACCGAGGTGCACCTCGTCGGGCAGACCTCGACGGTGCCCACGGATCCGTTCGAGCTGCTCCCCGGCGTCCTGCGCGTGATCCGCGTCTCGACGCGCTACCGCATGATCGGGCGGCACGCGACGGATCACGACGCCGCGGGCTTCCACTACAACGGCGTCGACTTCGACCAGCACCACGTGCACGTGATGGCGGGTCTCTGCGCGGTCGACACGCAGGAGCACGTGGACGCCATGTTCGGGGCGCTGCAGGCGAACGGGCTGGAGACCGCGCGCATGGGGGCGTACAAGCCGCGCACGAGCCCGTACGACTTTCAGGGCCTGGGCGCCAAGTGCCTGCCGTGGGTGTTCGAGAGCGCGGGGCGACACGGGGTCAAGGTCGTGTCGATGGAGGTGACCGACGGGCGCCACATCGAGGAGATCCAGAGCGCGCTCGCGGAGAGCGGGAACGCCACTGGCGTGATGCTGCAGGTCGGGACGCGCAACGCGCAGAACTTCGAGCTGCTGAAGGCCGTGGGGCAGCAGCGGGAGTTCCCGGTGCTGTTCAAGCGGGGCATGGGGATCACGCTCGAGGAGTCGCTCAACGCGACGGAGTACATCGCGAGTGAGGGCAATCCGAATATCGTGTTCTGCCTGCGGGGGGTGAAGAGTCACCTCGGCGATCCGCACCGCAACCTGGTCGACTTCGGGCACGTGCCGGTCGTCCTGCGGCAGACGCGGCTGACGGTGTGCATCGATCCGTCGCACTCGGTGGGGCGG
>CAYGST010000533.1:0-3685 GCA_964352415.1 uncultured Planctomycetaceae bacterium
CACGTCCACCGACCGCGCGACGAACGACGCGCCGGCGCCGAGCGCGAGCGCGATCGGCGAGAACGGCTCCTCGATCGAGCCGAACGGCGTCGACTTGGTCGTCTTGCCGCGCTCCGACGTCGGCGAATACTGCCCTTTGGTCAGACCGTAGATCCGGTTGTTGAACAACATGATCTTGAGGCCGACGTTGCGACGCAGAGCGTGGATCAGGTGGTTTCCGCCGATCGACAAACCGTCGCCGTCGCCCGTCACGACCCACACGTCGAGCTGTGGGTTGGCGAGCTTCACGCCGGTCGCGAGCGCCGGCGCGCGGCCGTGGATCGTGTGGAACCCGTAGGTGTCCATGTAGTACGGGAAGCGGCTGGAGCAGCCGATGCCCGAGACGAACACGACGTCGTCCTTGTGGGTGCCGAGGTCGGCGCACACGCCTTGGACGGCGCTCAGGATCGCGTAGTCCCCGCAGCCGGGGCACCAGCGGACTTCCTGATCGGACCTGAAGTCCTTCTTGGTGAGTGTCTTGGTTTCGGACATGTCTAGTTCTCCAGGACGTTGGTGATCTGTTCCTCGATTTCCTCGGCGCGCAGCGGGAGACCCCGGACGCGTCCATAGGAGATGAATTCGACGCCGGGGTACTCGCCGCGCAGGAGGCGCGCGAGCTGGCCGAGGTTGATCTCCGGGATCAGCACGCGCTTGAAGCCCGCGAAGATCTCGGCCAGGCCGTGCGGCAGGGGCCACAGGTGGCGCAGGTGCATCTGGCTGACGGACTGGCCCTTCTTGCGGCCGCGCTCGACGGCGTCGGTGATGCCGCCGTAGGTCGAGCCCCAGCCGAGCACGAGCAGGTCGCCGGTCTTGTCGCCGGTGACCTCGGGCGTGGGGATGCTGTCGCGCACCGCCATGACCTTGTCGTTGCGGGCGTGGACCATGTACTCGTGGTTCTCCGGGTCGTAGCAGACGTCGCCGGTGAGGTGCGCCTTCTCGAGGCCGCCGATGCGGTGCGCGAGTCCGGGCGTGCCGGGCTTCGCCCAGGGGCGTGCGCCCTTCTCGTTGCGCGAGTACGGCATGAAGTCCTCGCCGTCCTTCGCCACGGCGAACTTGACCTCGAACTTCGGCAGGTCCTCGACCTTCGGCAGGTGCCACGGCTCGGAGCCGTTGGCGATGAAGCCGTCGGTCATCAGGATGACCGGAGTCATGTACTCGACCGCGATGCGGCAGGCCTCGATCGCGCAGTCGAACGCGTCGGCGACCGTCGAGCAGGAGACGACCGGGATCGGCGCCTCGCCGTTGCGGCCGAAGATCGCCTGGTTGAGGTCCGCCTGCTCGGTCTTCGTCGGCAGGCCGGTGGACGGGCCACCGCGCTGCACGTTGACGATGACGAGCGGCAGCTCGGTCATGACCGCGAGGCCCATGGCCTCACCCTTCAGCGCGATGCCGGGTCCCGACGTCGTCGTCATGCCCAGCTTGCCGGCGAAGGAGGCGCCGATGGCGGAGCAGATCGCGGCGATCTCGTCCTCCATCTGCGCGGTCACGACGCCGAAGTGCTTGTGCGCCGCCAGCGTCTCGAGGATCGTCGAGGCCGGCGTGATCGGGTACGAGCCAAGGTAGAGGTCCAGCCCGGCCAGCTTCGAGCCCGCGATCAGGCCGAGGGACAGGGCGGAGTTGCCCATGATGTTCCGGTAGGTGCCGGGAGGGAGCTCCTCACACTTGGCGACCTCGTAGCGGGTCTGGAACAGCTCGTGAATGTCGCCCGCGTTGAAGCCGGCGCGCAGCGCGATGATGTTCGCCTCGGCCAGCTCCGGCTTGCTCGCGAACTTCTTCTTGAGCCACTCCTCGGTCGCGGTCGTCGGGCGGCTGTACAGCCAGTACATCAGCCCGAGGGTGTAGAAGTTCTTGCAGCGCTCGACGTCCTTCTTCGACAGGCCGGTCTCGGACAGCGCCTCGGTCACGCGCTTGTTGATGTCGATCTCGAAGACGCGGTAGCCGTCGAGGGTGCCGTCCTCGAGCGGGTTCGAGTCGAGCTTCGCCTTGTCGAGGTCCTTCTTCGCGAAGTTGCCCGTGTTGGCGATGATCAGGCCGCCGGGCTTCAGCTCCTTGTAGTTGACGATCAGCGCGGCCGGGTTCATGGCCACGAGCACGTCGGGGGCATCGCCGGGCGTGTGGATGTCCTTCGAGCTGAAGGCGAGCTGGAAGCCCGAGACCCCCGCGCGCGTGCCGGCTGGCGCGCGGATCTCGGCGGGGTAGTCGGGCAACGTCGCGAGGTCGTTGCCGAGCAGGGCGCTCGTCGTTGTGAACTGGCTGCCGGTGAGCTGCATGCCGTCGCCGGAGTCGCCCGCGAAGCGGATGACAACGGTCTCCGCCATCTGCAGGGGGAGCTCGGCGCCGACTTGGGAGGAGGTGGTCATGGTTGGGTCTTCGTCCCGCTGGGGGAGGGCCGGCCGGGTGTTGGCTTCGAGCGAATCGACCGGACTGAAGAGGGTTTCGGGCCGTTCGACGGGCCCACCGGCCGCGGAGGCGGCCGCCCCGCCGGCGGTGGAACCGGCGAGAGATTCGGGTTTGGGGCGAGCATGATAACGCCGCCGCAAGGCGGGGGAGCCCCCGCAGGCATGGATTCGGCCGTCGAGACCCGGGGGCTGGACGGAATCCGCGCGCGGCGCGCCGCAAGTCGCGACTCGGGGACCGAAAGCGGGCCGTCCTCGCGCCCACTTCCGTGGGTCGCTGCGCTACGCTCTGCAACCCATGACCGACGCTCGATTCGCCGCAGCGACCTCCACCCGCCACGACTGCACCCTCGCCCTGCGCGAGGCCGCCGAACAGCTCGGCGACGCCCTCGGCGGACGCACGCCCGACCTGCTCGTCGCGTTCGTCTCCCAGCACCACGAGGCGGAGTTCGAGACCCTCCCCCGGGCCCTGGGGAGCCTCTGCGAGCCCCGCGTGCTGGTCGGGTGCGGCGCCGAGAGCCTGGTCGGCGGCGGCCGCGAGCTCGAGCACCAGCCCGCGATCAGCCTCTGGGCCGTCGCCTGCGAGGATCTGGAGCTGACCCCCTTCCGCGTCGGCGCTCACCCCCTCGAGGGCTGGGAGAACGACGACGATCCCAAGATCGAGTACTCCGGACATCCGGATCTGCGCCGCCTCGACACGGGCCCGGGCGCCAGCGTCCTGCTCTTCGGCGACCCCTACTCCTTCCCGATGGCGGACTACCTGGCGCAGCTCGGCGACGAGGCCCCGGAGCTCGTCGTCACGGGCGGCATGGCGAGCGGCGCCTCGCGCCCGGGCCAGACGGCGCTGTTCCTCGCGGACGAGCGCTGGAACTCGGGCGCGGTCGGCGTGCACCTCACCGGCGGCATCGCCCCCACCAACGTCGTCAGCCAGGCCTACCGCCCGATCGGCGAGCCCTGGGTCATCACCGACTGCGAGGGGCCGATCGTGCGCAAGCTCGGCGGCAAGCCCGCCGCGAAGGTGATGATGAAGACCCTCGACGCCCTCAGCCAGGAGGACCGCGCCCTGCTGCGCAGCGCCCCGATGCTCGGCGTCGCCTGGGACGCCTCGCGCAGCGAGTTCGAGTCCACCGACTTCCTCGCCCACCCGATCCGCGGCGTCGCTCCCCAGGAGGACGCGATCGCGATCGTCGGCCAGGTGCGCCGCGGCCTGACCGTCCAGCTGATGATCCGCGACCCGCGCACGGCCGGCG
>CAYGST010000534.1:0-3670 GCA_964352415.1 uncultured Planctomycetaceae bacterium
GAGGATGGCGATCGCGAGCTGGCCTGGACCGCGACGTTGCTCCTTCGCGAGCTCGTGGTCGCTGACGAGAAAGTCGTTGTGCGCGAGGCCGTCCGCCGTGCGGCCGACCAGCTCGCCGTCCTCCACCGACCAGACGGCCGGGTCGCCGCTCCAGCCCGTGAGGGTCGCGCCGTCGAAGAGCGTGATCCCGTCGAGCTCGGACACCGGAGGCGAGACCTGCGCCGCGCCACGCAGGTAGGCGACGAGGTCGCGCTGGTCCGCCTCCGCGAGGGTGTCGAGCTGGCCCTCGGGCATGATCGAGACGTCGGAGAGCACGCGCTCCTCGATGTCGGCGCGCGCGATCACGACCTCGTCGGTCTCCGTGGTCAGCGTGATCGACGTCTCCGTCTCGCTCGTCAGGACGCCCGTCGCGAACAGGCCGTCGTTCGTGCGCACCATCGTCGTCTGGTAGTCGCGGCCGATGACCGCGTTGGGATCGATGAGGTTCGTGAGCAGGTAGTCCAGGTCGACGCGGTTCGAGCCCGTGAGGCCCGGGCCTAGCGTCCCTCCCTCGCCGAACAGCTCGTGGCAACGCGCGCAGGTGCGCTCGAAGACGGCGCGGCCGTTCGCCGGGCGTGGCGTCGCGTGGTCGTCGACGGCGAAGCGCGCGACGAGCTCCGCGATGCGCTGCGCCCTCTGTTCGTCCGTCGCGCGGAACACGCCCCAGACCGCAGCGACGCGCGCGTCGACGGCCTCGCTGCCGAAGGCTCCGAGCTGGCGCAGCGTGAACGCGGTCAGCTCGGTTGGCGCGACGATGCCGGCGTCCACCGCGTCGAGCAGCGCGAGCGCGAAGGGCTCGCGCGAGGCCAGCGTCGCGATCGCGTCCGCCCGCTCGTCGGGCTCGAGCTCGGGGTAGAGCGCGAGCAGCGCTGGCGGCGTGGCCGGGTCGTCCGCCACGGCGAGGCCGCGGATCGCCGCCCCGCGCAGGTTCGACTCACCGAGCACGCTGCGCAGCGCCGGCGCCGCAGCCGGCGTGCCCGCGGCGACCAGCGCCTCGAGCGCGCGCGCGCGCCGCTCCGGCTCCTCGCCCTCGTCGATCAAGATCTGCGCCAGCCGCGGCACGGCGGCCTCGTCGGCGAACGCGGCCGCGACCCACAGCGCCGCGTCGCGCACGTCCGCGTCGTCCGACGCCGCGAAGCCCGGGTAGAGCACGCCCCAGCCCGCGGGCGCCGTCAGGCCGCGCGCGTCGCGCAGCGCGGCGTCGAGCTCGAACAGGAGCTCGTGGCGCCACGCGTCCGTGCCGGCGAGCGTCATCGCCTGCACGACGGCGGAGCGCGTCGCCTCCTCCGCGGCCGCGCGGCGCGCGGCGTGGCCCGCGAGCGTGCGGTTCGCCGCGTGCTCGACGAGCGTGAGCGCGCGCAGCGGATCCGCGGTGACGTGCGCCTCGAGCGCGTACCACAGCACGTTCGTGATGTTCCCGTCGCCCGAGTCGTCGTGCGCGAGCAGCCCCTCGAGCCAGTCGAAGTCCGGGCCCATGCGCTGCAGCGCCGAGGCGAGCGCGAGGCGCACGACCGGCGACTCGGCGCGGCGCGCCTGGGTGCGCAGCACGCCGAGCAGCGCTCTCGACGGCGTACCGAGCTGCGCACGGAACTCGGAGCCCACCGTCTCGGACGGCCCCTCCGATCCGCAGGCGAGCTGCACGGCCCAGGCCGCGAGCTCCTCACGATCCCCCTCGATCAGCGTCGCGAGCACAGCCTCGTTCAGGGGCCCGGTCGCGTTCAGGGTCCACAGCGCGCGCAAGAGCCGCTCGGGCGTGGCGCTCGGATCGACGACGGTCAGCCCGTGCTGGATGCCGATGCCGACGTCCTCGCGGTGCGACAGCTCCAGGCGCGCGCCCCGCGAGGACCACTCCTCGCCGTTCAGCGAGAGCGCGATGAGCTCCTGGTTGCCCTCCGCGCGCAGGTCGACAGCGACCGGCGCGACGTCCCCGTAGCGCAGCCGGTAGAGCCGCCCGTTGGTGCGGTCCCAGACCTCCGGCTCGGCCCAGTGACAGGCCTGCGGGTCCGACCAGTCGATGAAGTACACCGCGCCGTCCGGACCCGTCTTCAGGTTGATGCCGCGGAACCAGGCGTCGTTCGCGAGCAAGAGATCCTCCGCGTGACGACCGACGTAGCCAGAGCCCTCGCGCTCGAGCACGTCCGCGTTGATGCGGTTGCCGTGCACGTTGTTCATGAAGAGGCGGCCGCGGTACTCCTCGGGGAACGCGTCGCCGTGGTAGATCAGCGCGCCGCAGTGCGCGTGCCCCCCGCCCAGGTCGCCCGAGCGGTTGTTGCCCGCCCACGGCGAGGCCCCCTGCCAGTGGCGGTGGTCCGCGATCGTGTCGAGCTCCTCGTAGGCGAAGCGGTTGTAGTGATCGCCCGACTGACGGATGTAGCGCGCGCCCTGGATCACGTGAAAGAGGTGCGGGATGACGCACGCAGTGACGAACGCCTGGCCACGCAGGTCGAAGTCGATGCCCCACGGGTTGCTCGTGCCCCAGGCGAACACCTCGAACGCCCTGCGCTTCGGGTGGAAGCGCCAGACGCCCGCGTTGATCGGCACGCGCTCGTCGTCGGGCGTGCCCGGCGCGCCGACGTTGGAGTAGGTGAAGACGCCGTGGCAGCCGTACAGCCAGCCGTCCGGCCCCCAGGTGAACGCGTTCAGCGTCTCGTGCGTGTCCTCGTAGCCCCAGCCGTCGAGCACGATCTCGGGCGTCGCATCCGGCACCAGGTCGTCGTCCGCGTCGGGCACGAACATGAGGTACGGCGCCGCGCCGATCCACACGCCGCCGTGCCCGACCTCGAGGCCGCTGACGAGGTTCAGCCCCTCGAGGAACACGGTGCGCGTCTCGAAGCTGCCGTCGTGGTCCGCGTCCTCGAACACGAGAATCTGGTCGAGGCCCTCGCCCTCCGCGCGGCGGATCGGATAGCTGTGCGCCTCCGCGACCCACAATCGTCCCTTGTGATCGATGGCGAGCGCGATCGGCTGGTGCAGGTCCGGCTCCGCCGCGATCAGATCGACGTGGAAGCCGTCGGGCACCGTCATGGCGCGCGCCGCTTGCTCGGGCGTCAGCCCCGCGTGCTCGACCTCGTCGCGCGGCAACGTGCAGAGTTCGGGGGCGAAGTCCGGCTCCGCGTCGTGGAAGCGGAAGTCGTCGTAGTTCAGGTGGCCCCAGCCCCCCTCGACGTCGTCGACGAGGCGCACACGGATGGACTCGCCCACGCGCTCGCGCAGGTCGACCACGGCGATCTTCAGCGACTCGTAGGACTCGCCGGCGATGCGGTAGAACGGAGCGCCGTCGTCTTCGAGCAGCTCGACCGACGTACCGACGTGGTCGCCGCCCGCGATGAGGAAGCTCGCCCAGGGCGCAGTGACCACGAACGGGTCGGAGGTGAGCGTGCCCGTGCGGCCGTCGCCGTGCAGCTCGTAGCCGCCCATCCAGAACTCGCCGACGTGTTCGCTCGGCGCGCCGCAGCGCGGGCCGGACGTGTCGCCGCGGATGGGCTGGCCCTCGAAGGCGTCGCCGGTCGCCGTCCAGCCGCTGAGGTCGCCCGACTCGAAGCCGAGGTCGAGCGGGCTGCCGTCCGCGCGCGCGGGCAGCGCGCCGCACGCGCTGGCGCTCTGCGACGTGGACGGCGACGGCGTGCAGGAC
>CAYGST010000535.1:0-3667 GCA_964352415.1 uncultured Planctomycetaceae bacterium
GTAGCGCTTCGGGGGAGATCGAGGTGTCGGCGTCCATGGCGTGCGCCGAGGAGAGGTCACGGACCCGGGAATGGACTCGCCTCGATCCAATGAATCGTCGTGGAGCTCCGCGCGCGCTGGCCCGCGGCCGCAGCGGCGGACTCGCTCAGAAGCTCGCCGTCCAGGCCTCGAGCTGCGCTCCGAGCCGCAGATCGCGGCGGTCCTCGTCCGTCAGCATCGACGCGAGCGCCTCGATCCGCGCTTCGAGGTCGGCGGGACCCTCCATGTGCAGGAGCCCGGCGCCGTAGCCCATCAGCGTGTAGCGACGATCGCGCGGCTTCCCGAGCGGCGCGAGGAGCTGCGGCGGCAGGGACTCGTCCGCCCCTTCCAGCGCGGCGCCGAAGCCTAGGCCGTAGTGGAACTCCTGGCGACGGACCGGCTTCACGCGCGCGCGCGCCTCCTCGACGCGCGTGAGCTCCTCGGCGATGCCGCGCCGGACGAGCCGACCGCAGAGCAGACCGTGCCCGCGCGCCGAGGCTCGATCCGCCTGGGACTCCAGCGCCACGAAGGCGCCGCAGTTCTTCGCCAGCAGCCCCGCCGTGTGCGTGCGCAGCGGGTACTTCCACGGCTGGAAGAAGCCGCCGACGAGGCCCTGGTGCCCCAGCGAGCCCTCGGGATATTCAGCGAGGATGGCCCTGGTCTTGACCTTCGAGAGCTTGCCAGCGGAGCGCGTGCGGAGGAAGCGTCCCATCCCGCGCGAGAGGTCCGCCGCGTAGGTGTCCGGCCACTCCGCCAGGATCTCATCGACGGGCACGACCGCGATCCCGTCGGCGTTGCGACGGGAGCGGCGCAGCGCCTCGCAGAACCCGAGGCCCTCGTAGATGTGGCGGCGCTCACGCAGCGGCACGCCTCCGAGGATCTCCAGGATCTCGTCCTGAGTGTGCTGGTTGCGCGGCGCGAGCAGGGCGCGCGCGATCTGCCCATAGCGCGTGCCGCTGTAGCGTAGGCCGTCGTCGTGGAAGCCGCGCGACCACTCCGGCAGCCCGAAGTTCGGCAGGAAGGTCAGCACGGGGACGATCGCGAGGGCCCACGCAGCGAGTCTCGGCGCGCGGCCGGGCGACGCGGCCAGGCGCGCCGCCGCGACGAGGATCAGGAGCGACGCGACGAGCAGGTGCCAGTTGAAGTAGCGGTAGCCCGTGAACGCGAAGGCCTCGGCGAAGCCATCCTCCCCGATGCGGAGGTCCGACAGCGCGAACGCGAGGCCGGTGAGCGGCAACAGCAGCGTGAGCGGCGCGGCGAAGCCCTGCAGGAAGCGTGCACGCTCCTCCTCGCGGGTGCGCTCCGACTCCGGGCGCCAATCCATTGCACCGGTCGCGAGGTTGCGCAGGAAGCGCAGCGTATCCGGCAACAGCACGCACCAGGCCGCGACGAAGGCGACGAGCAGCAGCGCGTCGAAGGTCGTGCCCTGAACGCCCGCGATGCCCGCGGAGCTGGGGGCGTCGAGGACGTGGGTGCCGAAGAAGTCCGAGAGCCGCTGGGGGATGGAGTCGACGTGTCGCGGCCCGTCTCCGAAGAGTCCGGGGAAGCGCTCGGCGGTGTCCGCGCTCGCTGACGGAGCATCACCGACGAACTTGCCGCGCAGGAAGCCGAGTCCGCGCCCCCCGGTCGTGAGATTCAGGTAGAGCAGCGGCGCCGCGCCGACGCACCAGGCCGGCAAGCCGACGCGCAGGTCGCGCAGCGTGCCGCGAGCGCCCCGCGCGGCGACGTGCGCGAAGACGCAGAGTCCCACCGGCAGGATCGCACCGAGGAAGACGAAGATCGCGAGGCCCGCCGTGACGCCGGCGAGCGGCAGCCACAGCGCGCGCTTGCCCCCGGTGTGCAGCCGATAGAAGCACGCGACCGCGAGCAGCGAGAAGAACAGGTTCTCGTAGTGGTTGCCCGAGGCGAGCAGCGAGTACTTGACGAGGGTCGTGGGGCCGAGCGCGACCAGGAAGGCCGCGAGGTTCGCCCAGCGCCGGCCCAAGTGGCGATCGCAGAACACCCAGGCGAGCACCAGAACGCCGAGGCCGAGCAGCGCCGGCACGAGCTTCAGCGCGAGGTAGCACGGCCCGAGGGCCAGGTAGGCCGGAATCGCCGCGACGCCGATCAGGAGCTGCCCCGCTGCATTGTCGTAGAAGTCCTGGATCGGGATCCCGGAGCCGTCCATCAGCAGCGCGGGCATCGTGCCCATCGGGAACTGCTCGTAGGCGGTGAAGGCGACGAGGTCGAAGTTCGTCGTGAGGATCGCGCCGCGCAGCGCCACGTACGTGACGATCGCGACCAGCAGGAGCCAGGGCCGGGCCCTGTGGTTCCGGCCCCCGGCGCGCTCCATGATCAGATGCGGCCCAGCATGCCGAGCATGCGCAGCTGGAGCACGGTCGTGTACCCGCGCACGAGCGTCCCCAGCGTCAACGTGGACTCACCGGCGGCGCGCTGCTTGAACTCGATCGGCAGCTCGGCGACGCCGATCTTGGCGCGCGCCGTCTTGAACAGGAGCTCCTGCACGATGGCCGGTCCGCGGCTGAACGTCTGCTCGACGCGAATGCGCTCGAGCGTCGAGCGGCGCCAGCAGCGGAAGCCCGAGTTGCAGTCGATCACGCGCACGCCCAGCACCGTCCGGATGTAGCCGTTCGCGAGCGTCGTGATCCAGCGCCGCGTCCAACCCCGCTCGTCGTCCTTGCCGCCGGGCGCGCCGCGCGAGCCGAGCACCAGGCCGACCTCGGGGTCGCGCTCGAGGCGCTCGATGAGGTCGGGGACGTGCTGCGGGCTGTGGCTGAAGTCGGCGTCCATCTCGACGACGATCTCCGCTCCCATCTCGAGGGCGCGCACGAATCCGTCGCGACCGGCGCTGCCGCGGCCGCGGTCCTCCGTGCGGTGGAGCAGGTGGAGACGCGGTTCTTCCTTGCTGGCTTCCTGAACGAGCTTCCAGGTGCCGTCGGGCGAGTCATCGTCGATGACGAGGACTTCGATGTCGGGGCGCAGGTCCAGGAGATCCTGAGCCAGCGCGAGAATGTTGTCCGCCTCCTGGTAGGTAGGAAGCGTGCAGACAATTCGAGATGTCACGCGATCCAGCTGCCCTCACGGGCGCCAGGGCTCGTTGTCCCCCTTGGAGTTCCCCCTGAACCCCCTCGTGACGTGAGCCGACAGATTGGCTTGCGAGGCTCCCGTCCGGACCGACCGGAGCGCCGCGGAGGGTCTCTCGTCCCTCACCGAATCCAAACTACACCTCGATCTCGATTCGCGCGCTCAATTGATTCGCATTAAGCGGTTGAATTGATATCGGTGGTTCGACGGAACCGCTTCTCCGGGGAAACGCCGAGTCAGTTCCAGGGCCCCGGTCGCGCCTTGCGGGCCCCTGAGGGCCCCTGGGGCGCGGATAGGAAGGGCGGACTGCCGTGCTGGTGCGGAAGGCCTCCGATCCGGCCGCACCGGCTCCGTCCGGCTCCGGCTCCGGCTCCGGCTACCAGCGGACCGCGAGCGTCGCGGTCGCCGCGCTGCGCGGGTCGTTGCGCTCGGCGAGGGAGCCCGCGACCGCGGCCGGGGTGCGCGGCACGAAGCCGCGGAACACCTCGGCGCCGTTGGCCGTCACGACGACCTCGCGGTCGAGATCGACGAGCTCGTCGCGCAGCCGCAGGGTCACGGCGCGGAC
>CAYGST010000536.1:0-3664 GCA_964352415.1 uncultured Planctomycetaceae bacterium
GCGGTAGATGTTGACGAAGACGTCCTGGAGGATCTCCTGGGGATCCAGCCGCGCCCCCTGGCCCCCGAGGCTGCGCGCGATGTTCGTGAGCAGCGCTGGCGCGGCGTAGGCGTAGAGCGCCGCGAAGGACTCCTCGGAGCGGTGATCGCGGAAGTGAGCCATCAAGGCGGTCTCGAGGCGGGACTCGAACACGTCGGGCTCTTCGCCGGCGCGCGGCTGGAGGTCGACGCCTCGACCTTCGAGCGCCCGCCGGATGGCGAGATCGGAGGGGAGCCGGGGGGAGGAGTCCTGCGCGACCTGGGGACACGCCTTCGTGGAAGGATCGAGGAGCTGCACGTCCTGGCCAACACACCTGGCGTGCCGAGGCGCGCCGCCGCCAGCCAGCCGCCACCCCAAGTCACTTTCAGATAGGGACCTACAATCTCTCAGGTTCTCAGCCGGGACCCCGCGGCCCCGGCGCACCCCGGGAGAGCGTTCCGCAGACGTAACACTCCTGACCTCCCCGCTAGACCGTTCTGAACGGACTTCGCACGCCACTCACGCGAGCTATGCTCTGCGAGGGCCGATAGGATCCCCGCCCCACCGGGGAGCGCCCCGCGACGAGACCGCCCGATTCCACGTGATCCTCAGCCTCCTGCGACTGGACCCACTGGGTCCACCCCCACCTCTGTTCGAGGCGGGCAGCGCGGCCGCGGTGCCGTGGGCCCTGCTCCTGCTCGCCGCCTCCTTCGGGTTCGCGGTGCTACGTGCCTCCCTGCGCTACTCGCGCGTCGCGCGGGTTGGATCCCTCGCGGAGAGCGAGGACGCGCGCGAACGCATCGAGGGCTTGCTCGAGCGATCGGGTCGACTCACGAGCAGCGCCGGCATCCTGCAGGTCACCAGTGAGCTCGTGTTCCTCGCGCTCCTGCTCAGCGTCGTCTCCGACGGGGAGGGCCTGCGCTGGCAGGCATTGTTGCTCGCGGCGGCCATCGCCGTTCCGTCGTTGCTGTTCCTGACCGAGTCGTTGCCCGATGCGGTCGCTCGTCGCTTCGGGGACCGCATCCTCCTGCGCACCCTGCCGGCGTTCCGCGTACTCCAGCTACCGCTGCAGGCCATCGTCTGGGTGCTCGACGGGCTGAATGGCGCGATGCTGCGCGTGATCGGAGTCACCCAGGAGACCGCGGAGACCCGTGAGATCGTGGAGGGCCTGCGCGAAGTGATCGAGGACAGCGCGCGCAAGAACGACTTCGACGCGACCGAGCGAGAGCTGATCGAGAACGTGATGGAGTTCAGCGACGTCGATGTCGCGGAGATCATGACGCCGCGCACCGAGATCCACGGCGTGGAGCTCGAAGATGGTCTCGCCGAGGTCATCCGCGTCGCCGCGACCGAAGGACACTCCTCCATCCCCGTGTACGACGACAACCTCGACAGCATCGTCGGCTACGTCTCCGCGCGCGGCATCGTCCAGCTGCTATCGGGCGGCGACATCGAGGGCGCGAAGCTCGAGGATCAGCTGCGGCCCGCCTACTTCGTCCCCGAGACGAAGCGCGTCACCGAGCTCTTGACCGAGTTCCGGCGCGGCAAGCGCAAGATGGCCATCGTGCTCGACGAGTACGGCGGCACGGCGGGCATGGTCACCCTCGGCGACATCCTCGGCGAGATCGTCGGCGACATCGGTGACGAGTACGACCGCGAGGACCCCGAGCCGGTGAACGTGGTCGAGCCAGGCGTGGCCGAGGTCGAGGCCAGCCTGCGCATCGCCGAGCTCAACGAGACGATGGGGCTCGAGCTCACGGAGGACGAGGACTTCGAGACCCTCGGCGGCTTCGTCCTCGCGGAGCTCGGGCACCTTCCGAAGGTCGGCGAGCAGTTCGAGCACGACGGCGCCACCTACGTCGTGACGGAGGCGAGCGACCGCCGCGTGATCCGGGTGCGCGTCACCACCACGCGTCGCCAGGTCGGCCCCTGACCCGATGCCTCCCGTCGACAGCTCACGCGCGGATCGGGACCGCGCGCTGGTCCTCAAGCGACACCCTTACTCCGAGTCCTCCCTCGTCGTCTCGGTCCTGACGAGGCGCGCTGGACTCGTCCGGTTGCTCGCGCGCGGCGCCTTCCGGCCGCGCTCTCGGTACTACGCCGTCCTCGACTACTTCGACGAGCTCGAACTCGAATGGGCCCCGCCCAAGAGCGGCGAGCTCGGCACCCTGAAGGGCGGCGACGTCCTGCGACGCCGAAGGGGAATCACACGCGATCTCGCGAGCTACCGCTCGGCGAACTCCGCCCTCGAGCTGACCGCTCTCGGCTGCCGGCCCGGACATCCGGAGACGCGCCTGTTCGACCTGCTCTCCGCGAGCCTGGATCGGCTGGACGCGGCCGAGACCCCCGGGGCGACGCTGGCGCGCTTCGAGCTCGACTTCCTGCGGGTCCACGGCCTGACCCCGGCGCTGGAGCGCTGCGCCGCCTGCGGCGAGGACGCCCCCGGCAGCGGCGAGCCCCCGCGCGTGGGCTTCTCCGCGGGCGCGGGCGGCCGCCTGTGCGCCGCCTGCGCCGCGGAGACTCGGTCCTCCGGGGGACGAGTCGGAACGATGCCCTTGGATGTCCTCGACGCCGCGGCCAGAATGCTGCGCGGAGAGGCGCTCTCCCTCGCCCCCGAGGCGCTCGAGCGGCTCCGCGACTTCGTCGAGCGCTTCCTCGGCTACCACCTCGGTACGCAGCCACGCTCGCAGCGCGCCTTCCTGGCCGAGACCAACCGCAACGCCCCACGATGAACCAGCGCCTCTTGACCGTCCTCCTGCTCGGCCTCCTCGGGCTGTCGCTGGGGGGCTGCCGGACCGCCTACATCAAGCGCAGCGCGGAGGTCCCCGGCAGGATCGGACCCGAGGAGGTCCCCGGCGCGATCACCGCCGCCGAGGAGGCCCTCCTCGACGACCGCCCCAAGGTCGCGCTGGACTGGATGCGCGTGGCGGGCGAGCTCGAAGGCCTGCCGAGCGACCAGCGCGCGAAGATCCAGCGCCTGCTCGAGATCTCGGCGGACCGCTTCATCACGGAGGTCGAAGCGAACGAGCAGGCCGCCGATGTCCTGGCCGAGATCCTCGAGCTCGAACTGCCGCGTCAGATCGCGGTGACGGGAGCGCTGCGCGGCGCCCAGCTGTTCCACGAACGCGGCGACGACTGGGAGGCCTCGAAAACGATCCAGGCAATCGACAAGCGCTACCCGACGCACCACCTGCGGCCCGAGGCGGGGCGGCTCCTGGTCGAGTGCGGGCTGGCCCTCTCCCAGCTGCCCTCCGGCTGGTTCAGCTCGAATCGCGAGAACGCATTCTCCACGCTCGAGTACGGCTCGATCCACTACCCGTCCACAGAGCGCGGCGACGAGGTCCTGATGCGCCTCGCCGAGATGTACGAGGAGGACAAGCGCTGGACGCTCTCCATCCTTCGTCACGAGGAGCTGACCACGAGCTATCCGGAGAGCCCGCTGGTCCCCTACAGCCTCGCTCGAACCCCACACCTGAAGCTCGCGAGCATCGAGAGTCCGGAGTACGACCGCAAGGCGATCCTCGAGTCCAAGCGCGACCTCGAGCGCTGGCTCGAGGACTACGCCGGACACCCGGCCACCGAACAGGTCGAGTACGACCTCGCCGACGCGCTGGTCCGGCTGACGGTCAACGACCTCGGCGTGGCG
>CAYGST010000537.1:0-3662 GCA_964352415.1 uncultured Planctomycetaceae bacterium
CTTCGGGACGAAGCGGCCCTCGAAGGCGTCGTGGTCGCAGCCGCCGCCCGAGTTCCCGCGGAAGTCGAGGATGATCCCGGGCACGTCCCCCAGCTCCTCGAGGGCCTGGTCGAGCTCCTCGATCACCTCGCCCTTCGTGCGCCGGAAGTGGACGTAGCCGAAGCCGTTCTCCGTCCTCGCCCAGCGCACGCTGTCGCCGAGGCTCGTGTAGCCGTCCGGGACGAAGGCCGGCCCCTGCGGGGACGTGGAGGCGCCTCGAATCGTGATCGTGCGCTTGCGCTTCTTGCCCTTCAGGTCCTTGTACTCGATCTTCAGCCGCTCGCCTTCCGGCTTGCTCATGCCGCGGTGCAGCACCCAGAAGAGCGCGTGCTGGTCGGTCGAGAAGCTCCTGCGATCGCGCACCTCCTCGAGGCGCTGCGGGAGCCACTTCTTCATCGGCAGCTCGTCGAGCGAGAGCACCTCCATGCCCGGCGCGAGGCCGACGTCCTTGGCCGCCGACCAGGCGGCCTTGATGTAGAAGCGCTTGCCGACCTGGCACAGGAAAAGGCCGGGCCCGTTCGTCTCGACGCTGAACTCGGGCGTCGGCGTCCAGGGCTCGATGTTGACGTGCCCGTCCTCGAGGCGCGCGAGCAAACGCCACAGCAGGACGCAGTGCTCCTCGTCCGAATCGACCTTCTTCACGGCCTTAGTGAACTCCTTGCGCACCGCCTTCCAGTCGATCTCCTTCAGGTCGAAGAAGCGGCCGCACTGCTCCTCGAGCGCGTCGAGGGCGAAGGCGACGTCGGTCTCGTAGACCTCGTCGGCAGCGACCAGAGAACCAGTGGAGCCAGTAGGAGAGAGCGTTTGAGCGGAAAGCAGCGCGCACGCGGCAGCGACCATGGAGAAGACCAGCATCGCCCCATCAGAGCCAATGCGGCGCGTGTCGTCCAGCGCGCCCGCTGTACGGGGTGGTGAGCCTTCCCGCTCCGGACTCCTCGCGATCTCCTCGCCCGCGATCCAGACGAGGTACCAGATGCCCCGGGGGTACGAACAGAACGCCGAAGAGGGCGTCCCATCAGGCTCGCTTGCCGCTTGCCGTGCTATCGCACAGCGGCCCCGTCGAGCCTTCCTCGCGGGCATTACCTGGATCAGGGAATCGTCACCTGAAGAACAATGGACTCGGCCCCACCGGGAACGACGACAGGCAGCGCGGTCTCCATATCGCCAACGAGTACCTTCAACTCCGCAGCCTGTTCATTCCACCGAAAAGAACCGCGCGCTCCGTAGAAGTCCCTTCTTCTTCCGGCATTGGCTCCCAACAAGCACCAATGAAGGGTGTCTAGCGCTCGACCATCCTCTGCATTCAGCTCGACCGCGACCTGCCTTGTTCGCTCAACAACGACATCCCTTCTGGAGTCGCCTGGACCGATGACAACGACTCCATCAACTGGAGCCATGACGCCTCTGCTCGCAGATTCCACTCGCCCACCGCTACGACCGCCGACTAGAACCCGGTAGGACCCTACAGGCACCCTCACGAGCGCTACGCCATCACGCCCAGTCCGAAAGCGCACGCCACTCCGCAGCTGAACTTCGTAGCCAGCGCTACCCGAAGGGCGCCACTGAAACATGGCTGCCGAAGCATGATCCACCAGAGAAGTTGGCACGAACGAGAACTCCAACCCTGGAAGCACCTGGTTGGCCGTATCGATGAAGCGCAAGCTCCGTTCCTCGCACTGGATGTAGTCAAGGTCCAGCCCCCCTTCGAGACTGCCTGGCGCTCGCGTCCTCCGAGCAACGACGTAGAATCCGTCGGCAATCCTCAGCCGCAGCCGCTGAACGGTCGTTTCAACTTCCATCGACCAGTTCAGCGGCCCTCCAAGCACCCTGAGATCGTAGTCACTCGAGGGTGTAGAAACGCTGGAGACCGGCAGGAGGGGGCTGCTACAGACAATCTGGACGTCTTGAGTCGCGCCTTCAGGCGCCCCCTCCAGGTCGACGGTCATCTCATCGCCGGTCACATGCAGCTCCGCAGTCGCCACACGACCATCGGTGAGGTAAGCAACGACCTTCGCCGAAGATTCGCTGGGCAGCCCCAAGGCAATGCTGCGCTTCGATGAAGGGCCAACGTCGCTTGACCGAACCTCACAATAGGCCGCTGCCTCCAGGTTCAGGAAACGGCCCGAGCACCTTGCGTCGATGTTGCGAATACCAACGCCTTCAGCAACTGCAGCAGGTAAGCGAAAGGTACAGCGAGAGAGTCGATTCATGACCAGAGCAAAATCTCGATCCTGCGCGCCCTGAGGACGAGCGAACTCCAGGATGAGACGCCCCTCAGAGAGAAGCGCGTCAACGGCCCACCGAGTAGTTGAATCGAGGCCTTCCGGGAAAGTAACTGCTTGCCCGAGCGCTGCGGTGCCCAGCACTGATGGCGAGGGCCAACCGAGTGGACGCTCGGAGGGAGACCAAATGCCGAGCAGAGTCCACCGTCCAGGATTGCTGTCCCCTCGCACCTCGAAACTCACGGAGCGCAGGGCTTCAGCGGAGATCGCCTCCAAGACCACCTCCAGTGAAGCTGCTGGACTGGAACTCTCCAGCTCGAACTCCATCGCAAAACGGCAAGCTACTGGCGCATAACCGACGCAAGTCACCCAGACGGTGCACGCCAGTGGATCGATCAGAGTCAAGAACTCCGCGACTCCGTCCGCTCCGGTGAGCTCCTCGAGATCGGCCTCCGTCGAGGCGCCGGAACTCTTGCCCGGATCGACGTGCACTCCACCCCGTAAGCCAACCAGAGCCCCGCTGATCGGACGGTACGCAGTATCCACGACTCTGATCCGACCAACGCCCAGTCGGGCCACGAGAATATCGATGCTTGACTTGTAGCTTGCCCGAAACCTATCCGAAACGGCCGCCCACCCCGGGCTCAGAGACCTGATCCCCCACTCCTCGTCGCCGAGCGCGGTCGTGCAAGTCACCACACCTCGTTCACCAACCTCGAGGGTTTGTCGAGTCAGCGGATTCGACGTGCGGAAGATCTCCCACTCAGTCGGTTCATCGATGGCAAAGCCCGTACCCGCCGAGATGAAGTGAATGGTGTGGAGGTTCTCTTGAGTACGGGTCTCGTGGAGTTCTTCCAGGTCCGTCGAATCTGGAACTCCAGCATCCGAGCGGAGGTCTCCGGTCTCAATCGTGGGCTCCACGAGACTCTCTTGTCCGCCGGTAGGCCACAGCAGATCGGCGTTCTCATCGCCGCCCGCGAATTGGTCAAGCAATGCAGTGGCAAGAGCAATCGCAACAACCAGCGTCCCGACAATGACCAGGGTCTTCGATCTCAAGATTCTTCGTTCCTCGGTTCACATGCAAGACAGCCACACCAAGCCAAGACTGGAGAGATGTTACAGGTGGACGCGGAGGGGTTTCGTTGAAAGTCTCGGAATGCGCTAGGGACTCTGACAGCAGGGACCGGCGAGCCCGTTGCAGCGAGGATGGACCGGGCAGCGGGCTGAGTGCCTCACGTTTCCGGCCGGCGCCACAGGAGCGGCGGAGCCGAGAGGAGCGGGCAGGCCGCCGTGTTCGTTCGAACCGAGATCCCCTGGTCAGCGGACGATGGCGCGGGTCCCTTCGAGGGGACGGTTACGCGGGCCGGACGGCGCGATAGGGTCCCGCGGACAGGGCGGGCT
>CAYGST010000538.1:0-3662 GCA_964352415.1 uncultured Planctomycetaceae bacterium
GGGCTTCAGGGCACCCAGAGGTTTCGGGGGCGCCGCGGCTGAGGGACTTCGAGCGACGACAGGTCCCCGGCGATGCCGGGCCGAATCTCCGTGGGGTCGCGCATGGTCTGACCCTACGCCGTCGAGCCCGATCGGCCAACGACGCAGCAGGGCCGCACACCTGGCTGATGCCAGGCGTGCGGCCCCGCGATGAAGCGCCTCGGTCTACTTGTCCCCAGCCGCGTCGGTGATCGTGTCCATCACCTTGCTGAGGTTGAAGCTGCCCGGCGACTGGCGCGGCGGGTACTCCTGGAAGCTCTGGATCCAGCGGGCGACGTAGGCCGCCGCGGGCGCGAAGACGAACATGTGATCGACCCACCAGCGGTCGTAGCCGATGCTCTCGTGCTCCGCGCGCTCGAAGGGGTCCATGCGCAGGTTGCAGAGCATCGGAGCGCGCAGCACCGTGTACGGCTCGCGCCACACGTCGATGCCCTCGGCCTCCTGGACCATGAACGTGATCTTCCAGTCCCTGTAGCGGAGCGCGGCGACCTCGCCGTCGTCGGTCCAGTACACGAAGTCCTCGCGGGGGCTCGCCTTCGTCTCGCCCTTGAGCAGAGGGCCGAGGTCGTAGCCGTCGAGGTGCACGCGGTAGTTCATGCCGTTCGCGGCGCGACCGGTCAGGAGGTCCTCCTTGACGGTCGTGTCGCCGGCGGCGGAGAGCAGCGTCGGGAGCATGTCCTCGTGCGCGCAGATCTCGTTGATGACCGTTCCGGGCTCGATCTTGCCGGGCCAGCGAATCATGCTCGGCACGCGGAAGCCGCCTTCCCACTGCGTCGCCTTCTCGTTGCGGAACATCGTGGTTCCACCGTCGGGCCACGAGAAGAACTCCGCCCCGTTGTCGGTGGAGTACATCACGATGGTGTTGTCGGCGATGCCGAGCTCGTCGAGCTTGTCGAGGAGCTGACCCACGTGACCGTCGTGCTCGACCATGCCGTCCGCGTAGATCCCGTAGCCGGTCCTGCCCTCGGACTCGGCCTTGAGGTGCGTCCAGATGTGCATGCGCGTCGAGTTCCACCAGACGAAGAACGGCTTGTCCGCCGCGTGCGCGCGATCGATGAAGTCGAGCGCCATCTCGGTGACCTCGTAGTCGACGGTCTCCATGCGCTTCTTGGTCAGCGGGCCCGTGTCCTCGATCTGGCCGTCCGCGCTGCTCTTGATGACGCCGCGCGGGCCGAAGCGCTCACGGAACTCGGCGTCCTTCGGGTAGTCGGGGTGCTCCGGCTCCTGCTCCGCGTTCAGGTGGTAGAGGTTCCCGAAGAACTCGTCGAAGCCGTGCGCCGTCGGCAGCATCGAGTCGAGGTCACCGAGATGGTTCTTGCCGAACTGCCCGGTCATGTAGCCCTGCTCCTTGAGCAGCACGGCGATCGTCGGGTCCTCCTTCTTCATGCCCTCGGGCGCGCCCGGGAGACCGACCTTCGTCAGGCCCGTGCGCATCGGGGACTGCCCCGTGATGAAGGCCGCGCGGCCGGCCGTGCAGCTCTGCTGCCCGTACCAGTCGGTGAACAGCGCGCCCTCCTTCGCGACCCGGTCGATGTTGGGCGTCCGGTAGCCCATCATGCCCATGTTGTAGGCGCTGATGTTGAAGCCGCCGATGTCGTCGCCCCAGATCACCAGGATGTTGGGCTTCTTCTCTTGAGCGAGCGCGCTGCCGCCGAGCAGGGCGCACAGGGCGACCGAGGCGAGCGGGGTTCGCCAGGTCATGGTCTTGTCGTTCATGGTTGGTGTGGCCCCGCGGTGAAGGGGCCGAGTTCTGGTGACGAAGAATCGAGAGGGTCAATGAGACTCGCCCCGCGCTGGAGCGCGGCGCGGTGCGCAAACGGGGTGACGGTTCTGCGCCGTGGAGGTCAGGCCAGCACGCCGGGCAGCGGGCCTTCCGCGTCGCCGAACCGCTCGGTCTGCAAACCGAAAGCGTTCAGCATGGACACGTAGAGGTGGCAGAGCGGCGTGTGCTTCGGGAAGCGCAGGTGCGCGCCACTCGCGACTCCCGCGGCCTGGCCGCCCGCCAGCAGGATCGGGAGGTCGTTCGGGTCGTGCTTGTCGCCGTCCCGCAGGCCCGAGCCGTAGAAGATCAGTGTGCGGTCGAGCAGCGACGCGTCACCTTCCTGGCGCTCGTCCAGGCGGCGCATCAAACCGGCCAGGCGCTCGACGTGCCAGCGGTTGATGCGCTGGTACTGCTCCATCGACTTCGCCTCGTTCTTGTGGTGCGAGAGCGGATGGAAGCCGCCGTCGACGCCGTCGAGGAAGGAGAAGTCGCGGCCGCTGACGGCGTTGCCGAACATGAGGCTCGCCACGCGCGTCGCGTTGCCCGCGATCGCGAGGGCGATGACGTCGAGCATCGCCTCGGCGCGCTCCTCGTGCAGCTCTGGATCCTCCGGCGCCTCCTGCGGGGCGAGCGGGTCGGCGCGTTCGAGGCGACGCTCCAGCGTGCGCACCGACTCGAGGTACTCGTCGAGCTTGCCGCGGTCCGCGCCGCCGATGCGAGCACGCAGCGAGGCGGCCTCGCCCGTCACGAGGTCGAGCACCGACTTGCCCTGCGGCAGGCGCTTGGTCGCGCGGAACAGACGTTCGAAGGCGCGCCGCGGGCTCGTCTCCTTCGTCGCGGGCTGGGTCGGCGTGCGCCAGGAGAGGTGCGCGCCGTAGACCGTGCTGTACCCCATGTCGACCGAGTGGCGCACGCCTTCGAGCCCGAGGGTCAGCGCGGGTACGCGCGTTCCGTGCGCGCAGGATTGAGCGGCGATCTGATCGACCGTCGTGCCGACGCGCAGGTCGCGCCCGCCCGTCTTGTGGACCGGCGCGCCCGAGAGCAGCGCCGTCGTCTTCACATAGTGGCCCTCGCCAGTGAGGCTGTTCTTGTTGCGCAGGCCGGAGAGCACGAGCGTGCGCGCGCGAAACTCGGCCAGCGGCGCGAGCGTGGGGCTCGGCGTCCAGTCGCGGCCCTCGTCCTGCGGCGTCCAGGCGGAGGGCAGCACGCCGTTCGGTTGGAACAGGAACACCATCCGCACCGGCGAAGGCGCGGCGCTCGGCGCGAACGCCTCCAGCCACGGCAGCGCGAGGGTCGCGCAGCTCGAGCGGAGGAAGGTTCGGCGGCTGAGGTGAGGGGTGTTCATCGGGCGCGTCGGCGGTGCTGCAGAGGATAGCTGGTCGTGATCCTGTGAACGAGGGTGCGCGTGCTCCAGCCCGTCTCGCGCAGCTCCGCGACGATCTCAGCGACGACCGACTCGTCGGCTGGCCCGAGCGGGCGGCCCAGCGCGTAGACGAGCAGAGCCTCGGTGACGCCGCGCGCGATCTTCTCCGGCTCCTCGAGCAGCGCGTCCTTGAGGCCGACGATGCCGTCGATCGGGCGCCCGTCCGGCAGCACGGCGCCCGCATCGATCGGGCCGATGTGATCGTCGTCACGCCAGCGACCGACCCCGTCATAGTTCTCGAGCGCGAAGCCTAGAGGGTCGATGCGCGCGTGGCATGTAGCGCACGAAGGATCGGCGCGATGCTTCTCGAGCCGCTGCCGCAGCGTCAGCCCGTCCTCCTGCTGGTCGTCGGCCGGAAGGTTGCCGGCGTTCGGCGGCGGGGGAGGCGAGCGTGCTGACCGTGACGTCGCAGCCCCTGCGAACGAGCCCGGTCGTGCG
>CAYGST010000539.1:0-3661 GCA_964352415.1 uncultured Planctomycetaceae bacterium
CCCCCTCAACCCCCCTCGAACCCCGGCTCCAACTGCGGAGGTGCCCGCGGAGCTCTGCCGGGAGCACAACATCGGGTCCTGTCTCCTCATTCGATCAGGAAGGCGACGCCGAAGAGATCTCGATGGAGTGTTGACGCCGCTCCCGCGTCGCCATCCTCTCCCTGAACGAGCCCCCGCTGTTGCGTCGCGAGATGTGGGTCGCCGGGATCCTCGGCCGTAGTCGGGGCGCGGTTCACCCCCAGTGCAGGCGCGACCGCGATCGACTGAGGGTTTCTTGGCGACGCTTGAAGGCGCGAGCCCCAGGGACGGGCGGCCGCTCGGGCCGAGGGCGCCGACGTCCCTCACTTGCCGTTCTCGTTGCGGAAGGTCTCGAGGTGGGCCTGCCATTCCGCTACGCGCGCCCCGTGCCCGGCGCCGGGGAACGATGCATCGAGGTCTTGGAAGAACTCGACGACGTCGGACAGGACGTCTTCCGACTCGAGGCTGACCGTCTCGCGCATGGACTGGCCCGCCTCAAGGATGGTCGCGACCGCTTCGTCGACTCGCCCCTGGGCCCTGAGGGCCCGCGCGAGGACCACCCCGAAGCTGGCGAGCTGACCTGGCTGCTGCCATTGGATCTCCGCGAGGACCTGGAGTCCCTCGCGCACGGCCGCTTCCGCCTCAGCGAAGCGCCCCAACTCCACCAGGCTCGCTCCCCGCTGGCAGAGAGAGAGACCGAGGGGGGCGCGCTGACCCGCCGGAGCATCGCGGTAGTTCTCCGCGCTCTCCTCGAAGCCCGTCGCGGCCTCCCCATGGCGACCGGCCTTCTGCAGGACGATCGCGCGACGGTAGTGGATCACCTTGTGCAGGGGATGGTCGTCCCCCAGCGCCTGCGCCGACGCCCGGCTCGCGCGGGTCATCATCTCGATCGCCTCGTCGAACTCGCCGCGCAGGCCAAGGGAACGCGAGAGGTTGACCATGGCGGTCAGCGTGTACTGATGGCGCTCGCCGACGGTCCGCATGCAGATCTCGTAGGCTTCCACGAAGTAAGGGTGCGCACCCGCACGATCACCCTGGGCCTCGAGGAGGAGACCCAAGTTGTTCACCGAGATCATGGTGCTGGTGTGACTGCGGCCCAGCGTTGCGTGCTTTCGCTCGAGTGCCTCCCGCAGGATGGGGGTGGCCTCGTCGAGTCGACCGAGATCACGAATGAGGTTGCCGAGGTCGTTGAGCGCGCGAAGCGTAGCCGGGTGGTCGTCCCCGAGCACGCGGCGCGATCCCGCTAGCGCCTCGCGAAAGAACGGCTCAGCGTTCCCGAGCTTCTCCTGGAGGTGGAGGAGCTCGCCGACGCGCTTCGCCTGGCTGAGGGTCTCCGGTGAGTCGCTTCCATATTTCCTGCGATAGGCGTCGAGCACCGCGCGTGTGATCTCTTCGGAGCCCGCGTAGTCGCCGCGTAGTTTGCGGAGTTCCCCCAGGCTGTTCAGGGTGGCGAGCGTCGGCCCGGCGTTGTCTCCCAGGGTCGCGCGCTGTCGCTCGAGAACGCCTTCGAGGTGAAACTCCGCCTCGTCCAGCCTGCCGAGCTCGAGAAGGACCACGCCCAGGCCGCGGCGGACGACGAGGGCGTCCGGGTGATCCGGTCCCACGGTCTCGCTCAGTCCCTCGTAGCTCGCGGCGTAGCTCTCAAGGGAATCCTCGAGACGGTCCAGCGAGCGGTAGAGACCGGCGAGTTCTCCCTGGGCTCCAAGCGTGTCCTGGTGCTCCGGACCGAGCGCTCCCAGGTAGACTTCGTAGGCCCTCTGAAGTGGATCGAGACCTCCTTGAGCGAGGCCGAGGCTGTGGAGGGTGCCGCCCGTGATCGCGAGCAGTCTGGCGCGAAGCTGCGGCTGGTCGTCGAAGCTGTCATCAATCGCCTCGACCGCGCGGTCGAAGATGTTCTGCTCGAGAGCCTCCAGCGCGACGTTCGTGAAGTTGACGGCGACGAGACTGTCTGACAGGGCCACCCGCCGGTCTCCCTCCTCGTCGTCGACCTCGTCGAGGATGGACCGGCGCAGGCGCTGCCCCATGAGCTCGACGTCGAGATCGGAGAGCTGGCTCGATTGGAACGACGCGACGGCCTCGAGCTCGTCGGCGCGCTCCTGGGCCCGCTGTTCGGCCGCGCGCGCTCGCTTCTCGTTCTCGATCGCAGCCGTCCGCTGACGCTTCTCCTCCTCGATCGAGAGACCCAGGGCCTCGTTCGCCGTCAGGGCCTTCCAAAGACCGACGCCGGTCCCGATCGAGCCGAGAATGAGCAGGGCGAAGATGATCAGGGCCGCGGCGACCGCGCCGCGATGGCGGGCGGCGAACTTTCTCATCCGATAGGTCGCGCTCGGCGGCGCCGCCACCACGGGGTCGCCCTCGAGGAAGCGCATGACGTCGGCCGCGAAGGCATCCGCCGAGTCGTATCGCCGGTCGCGGTCCTTCTCGAGGGCCTTCATCACGATCCAGTCGAGATCGCCTCGAAGGCGCTTACTCAACGTCGTCGCGTCCCCAACGCTCGTCGCGCCGTCGCCGTCCGTTCCGAGGCTCAAGCTCGAGACGCGGGTCGAGGGTCGCGGGGGGTCCTCCTCGCGAACGCGTCGAAGCAGCTCCACGTAGCCGTCTCGCAGGGCCTCCTTCGCGTCCAGGGGCTTGGTTCCCGTCAGCAGCTCGTAGAGCAGCACGCCCAAGGAGTAGACGTCCGCGCGCGTGTCGATGTCGATCCCGCCCACTCCGGCCTGCTCCGGCGCCATGTACTCAGGGGTGCCGATGACCTGAGCGTGCTCGGTGAGGAGGGTCTTCTTCGTGAGCTCCGCGTCCGTCGCCTTCGCGATACCGAAGTCGATGACCTTGGGGACGGCCCGCCCGAGCGAACCGGTCACGAGGATGTTGGACGGCTTGAGGTCCCGGTGAATGACGCCCTTCTGGTGAGCGTGCTGCACCGCCTCGCAGACCATCTGGAAGAGCTCGAGGCGCGTCCCGAGCCCCAGTCCCTCGGCGTTGCAGTAGTCCGTGATGGGGGCGCCCTCGACGAAGTCCATCACGAAGTAGGGGCGCCCCTCGGCGGTCACGCCCCCGTCCAGGACGTTCGCGATGTAGGGGTGGTCCATCAGGGCGAGGGCCTGCCGCTCCGCCTCGAACCGCGTGACGACCTCCCGCGTGTCCATCCCGAGCTTGATGATCTTGAGCGCCACCTTGCGCTCGACCGGCTCGCTCTGCTCCGCGAGCCAGACGGAGCCCATCCCACCCTCGCCCGCCCGCTCGACGAGCCTGTAGCGACCGATGCGATCCCCGGCGGATTCGCCGGTGGAGAGGGACCGCTCCCCGGCGCGATCGACGCCGGTGGCGTCCACCTCGCCGCGGACGCTTCCGATCAGGTCGCTGGGGCCGTCCGAGCTTCGGGGCGGATCGTCTTTGCCGGTCATGACGGCATCTTGCCGGACCGGGGACGGGGCTGCATCCACACCCTGCCCGGGAACTACGACGCGGGGGCGGGCGAGCAGGTCAGCGGTGGGAGTCCATGAGCTCCCGGAGCCTCACGTGGGCGCGCTTGACGAGCAGGTGGACGGCCCCCGGAGAGCGCCCCATCGTCCGGGCGACCTCCGCCACGGGGCGCTCCAGGAGGTCTACCTCCTCCACGACCTGGAGGATAGGCGCTCCAAAGGAC
>CAYGST010000540.1:0-3645 GCA_964352415.1 uncultured Planctomycetaceae bacterium
CCCCGCGGCCCCGGGGCTCCACCCCCGAGCCGCGGGGAGCGCCGGAATCGGCGCCCGAGGCCCCCTGGAGGGAGGATGTTCGCGTTTTGTTCGGGCGGGTCAGGCGGCTGCGGCATGGACAGGGAAACGGCCGCTCACTATCCTCTTTGCCTCGAAAGGTCGCCGAGGCCATGGGGACCACGGTCCCCCTGGGCCCTGCCGGCGACTCTGTCCTCCCCCTCCGCCGGGGGATCTCGAGCGACCCAACCAGACCCGTGCTCCCGCCGAGCGCCGGTCGATTCCACGAGCGCCGCTCCGCCGCGCTCCCCACCGCCATGACCGCTCAATCCGTCGACCCAGGCGTCGTCATCACGCACGCACTGCGCACCCCGATCGCGAAGTACCTCGGGAGCTTCGCCGATCTGTCCGGGGCCGACCTCGGCGCGAGCGTGGTGCGTTCGCTGCTCGAGCGCTCGGGCGTCGACGGCCGCGAGGTCGGCGAGGTCTTCATGGGCTACGGCCGCCAGGCCGGCGCCGGCCCGAACCCCGCGCGCCAGATCTCGGTGCGCGCCGGGATCCCGGAGAGCACCTGCGCGACGACGGTCAACATGGCTTGCGGCTCGGGCCTCAAGGCGATTCAGCTCGCCGCGGACGCGATCCGGCTGGGGCGCGTGGATGTCGCCGTCGCCGGCGGTACCGAGACGATGAGCGGCCTGCCGTACTTCCTTCCGAAGATGCGCCGCGGCTACCGCCTCGGGCACGCGAAGGTCGTCGATGCGATGTACCAGGACGGCTTCCACTGCCCGCTGGCCGACATGCCGATGGGCGCCACGGCCGAGAAGCTCGCGCAGACCATGTCGATCTCACGCACCGAGCAGGACGAGTACGCGCTGCGCAGCCAGCAGCTCGCCGCCACGGCGATCGAGGAGGGGCGCTTCGACGCCCAGCTCGCGCCGGTCGAGGTGAAGGGCCGCAAGGGCGACGTGACCGTGATCGAGAAGGACGAGCACGTCCGCCCGAGCACGACTCTCGAGAGCCTCGGCAAGCTGCCGCCCGTCTTCGACGCGGAGAAGGGCACCGTCACGGCCGGCAACGCCTCCGGGATCACCGACGGCGCCGCTGCGCTGCTCGTCATGTCGGCCGCGAAGGCCGACGCGCTCGGCCTCGAGGTGCTCGCGCACGTCGGCCCGAGCACCCAGGCGGGCGTCGACCCGACCGTGATGGGCATCGGCCCGGTTCCGGCGATCCGCGACCTCTGCGAGCGCTACGGCCGCAGCCTCTCGGACTGGGACCTCGTCGAGCTGAACGAGGCCTTCGCCGCCCAGGTGATCGCCTGCGTGCGCGAGCTGGACCTCCCCGTCGACCGCATGAACGTCAACGGCGGCGCGATCGCGCTCGGGCACCCGATCGGCTGCACGGGCGCGCGCATCGTCGTCACGCTCCTCCACGAACTGAAGCGGCAAGCGCTCTCCAAGGGGCTCGCGACCCTCTGCATGTCCGGCGGCATGGGCATGGCCTCCGAGTTCACCCGCTGAGCCCCACGGCCCGCCGCGCGCGGGCACCGCACACGAACACCCCACCACCGAAACGCAAGAGAACATGAAGATCCAAAAGGTTGGCGTCATCGGCTGCGGCCTCATGGGCCACGGCATCGTCCAGATCGCTGCGCAGGGCGGCTTCCAGGTCGTCGCGCTCGAGACCGAGCAGGCGTTCCTCGACAAGGGCCTGGCCCGCATCGACAAGAGCATCAACAAGCTCGCCTCGAAGATGGTCGAGAAGGGCAAGCTCGACGAAGCTGGCGGCAAGCAGATGGTGACCGACACGCTCGGCCGCATCACCGGCTCGACCGACAAAGCCGACCTCGCCGACTGCGACCTCGTCATCGAAGCGATCGTCGAGAACCTCGAGGTCAAGAACACGCTCTTCGAGGAGCTCGGCGGCATCTGCAAGCCGGAGACGATCTTCGCCTCCAACACGAGCTCGTTCCCGATCGGCGAGATGGCGGCAGCCTCGGGCCGTTCGTCGCGCTTCGTCGGCCTGCACTTCTTCAACCCGGTTCAGCTCATGCGCCTCGTCGAGGTCGTCCGCACGGACGAGACCGACGAGGAGGTCTTCGCGGCCGCGCGTGGCTTCGGTGAGGCCTGCGGCAAGTCGCCCGTCTCCTGCAAGGACACGCCGGGCTTCGTCGTGAACCGCCTGCTCGTGCCCTACATGGTGCAGGCGCTCCTGATGCTCGAGCGCGGCGACGCGAGCCGCGAGGACATCGACACCGCGATGCAGCTCGGCTGCGGCCACCCGATGGGCCCGCTCACGCTCACGGACTACGTCGGCCTCGACACGACGCTCTCCATCCTCCAGGGCTGGAAGGAGCGTTACCCGAACGAGCCGGCGTTCGACGTGCCGAAGGTCCTCGAGACGATGGTCGCCGAGGGCAAGCTCGGCCGGAAGTCCGGAGAGGGCTTCTACAAGTGGGACGGCGACAAGAAAGCCTGATCCCTCCCCACGACGAACACTCGCACTCCAATCAAAGGTAGGAACCCATGTTCACGACTCTGATCCTCAGCGTGGCCGCCCTGGCGGCCAAACCGACGACCTCCTTCGAGGCCCCCTCGCGCTTCATCGACGGGGCTGGCTACCAGGTCAGCGTCACGATCGACGTGCCGGACAAGGGCGCCGAGGTGCCCGCCTGGATGCTCTCGCCGGCCGCCTTCACCCTCAACGGCAAGCCGCTGGCCGACCGGAAGAACAAGGCCGACGTCGGTATCGCGCCCGGCGCGACGCTGACGATGACCTTCGACCTCTCGGCGCAGATCAAGGCGGCGAAGGGCTACGCGGGCAAGGACTTCAAGCTGGGCTTCGAGGGCGCCGAGGCGACCGAGATCGTCGTGGCCAAGGCGGCCTCCGAGGACACCGACTTCCTGACGATGGCCGTCGAGGATCTCGCGAAGTATCAGGTCGTCATGACGACCAACCGCGGGGACATGGTCATGGAGTTCTGGCCGGAGACCGCGCCCGAGCACGTGCGCAACTACCTCGAACTGTGCAAGATCAAGTTCTACGACGGGCTGACCTTCCACCGCGTCATCCCCGGGTTCATGATCCAGGGCGGCGATCCGCAGGGGAACGGCGCCGGCAACGGGCCGCGCACCCTGCAAGGTGAGTTCTCGACCGATCCGCAGTACAAGCACGTCCGCGGCGTCCTCTCGATGGCTCGCTCCGCCGACCCGAACTCGGCCTCCTGCCAGTTCTTCGTGATGCACCAGACGGCACCGCACCTCGACGGGTCGTACAGCGCGTTCGGGAAGTGCGTGGACGGGCTGGAGACGCTCGATCGCATCATCAGCGCGCCCCGCGACATGCAGAGCAACACCCCCAACGAGCCCCAGCGCATCCTGCGCGCCATCGTCATCAAGACCGCCGAGTAGAAAGGAGCCCGACCATGACCGACAACACCAACGCAAGCGCCGTCCTCCACACCGAGGCGGGCGACATCAAGCTCCAGTTCTTCCCGGACAAGGCGCCGAACCACGTCGAGAACTTCAAAAAGCTCGCCGACAAAGGGTTCTACGACGGGCTCATCTTCCACCGCGTCATTCCCAACTTCATCGTGCAGACGGGTTGCCCCGAAGGCTCCCGAACCGGTGGCCCGGGCAACAACCTCGACGC
>CAYGST010000541.1:0-3644 GCA_964352415.1 uncultured Planctomycetaceae bacterium
CGTCCGCGCGTCACTCGGGCAGCGTGACGGTCGAGCCGTCCGAGAGCAAGCGCACGAGCCAGGTCTCCGCGTACTCCGCGAGCAGCCGCTCGAGGCCCGCGACGGCGGTGGTCCACTCGCTCTCGCTGGCGCGGAACAGCGCGCGGCCGAGCAGCTCGCTGGCCTCGCGGTCGCGTCGCAGCGCGGCGCGGTCTTCCGGGGTCGTCGCCCACTCGAGCGCGACGTCGAACCCCTCGGGCAGGGCCTCGGCCTCGCTCTCGGTGAACACGGCGCCGGAGTTCGGCTGGAACATCTCGGCGGCGAGCTGCAGGCACTCGGCGATGGCGGAGAAGTGCATCAGGGCGGCGATCGCCCCGGCCTCCTCGGCGGTGTAGTCCCGGTCGAGGCGCTTCGAGAAGAGCAGGTCGAGGGCCTTGGTGTGCGCGCCGAAGGCCGACCACGGGATCTCCTCCGTGCCGCCGCCGTCCTCCTCCAGCACGACGCCGGTGGCGCTCGCACTCACGGCGTCGCGCGGCGCGCCGCGGCGCTCGCGCGGGTCGGAGACGCGCGTGCGGCGCCAGCTCGACCAGTGGTTCCAGAGGATCGGCAGCGAGCCGTTGGCCTCTTGCAGCTTGGCGCCAAGGGCTGCGTTCCAGGCGCGCGCCTCGCCCGAGCCCAGCGTCGCTCCGAGGCGTGCGGTGCGCGCGGCGGCCGCCGCGAAGTCGAGCCGCGCCAGCTCTTGGGCGAGGCCGGAGGCGGCGCCCAGCTCCGTTCCGATCGAGCGCTTGTCTGCGCGCTGCTGCTCGACCTCGAAGGTCGCGGCCAGGGTGTCGAGGGAGTCGAGGCGCGCGCGCCAGCGGACGCCGTAGTCGACGACCTCCGTCGCTCCGGTGGGGGCAGCGCCCTCCTCGAAGGCGGGCAGCTTGGTGCGTCCCAACATCCGCAGGAGCTGGGCGCGCAGGCCATCGAAGTCGCCGCTGCCCTGCAGCTCGAGCATCGCTGCCTCTGCCGCACTGAACTGCACGAGCGCCGCCGCGAGGACACGCCCTTGCAGCCCGCGGAGCTCGGCCTGGAACCCGTCATCGGCCGCGAAGGCCTCGATGCCGGGCACGGCCGCCATCGCGCGCAGCGAGCTGCCGGGGTTGAGCTCCTTCGCGTCGAGGTTCGCGGCGTCGTTCAGCGCCTTCAGGATCGAGGCCACCGCGGAGTCGCGCTCGGTGCGTTGCGCCGTCGCGTCGCGGATCTCCTGCTCGAGGCGGTCGGCCTCCTCGATGGCCTGGTTCGCGGCGGTGGTGCCGAGGAACTCCTTGGCGAGCGTACGCAACTCGTCGCGGCGGGCCGCGGGGCCGAGGTCGCGCTGGTTCAGGCGCAGCAGCGCGTTCTCCGCGTTCGTCTCGAACAGCTTCTCTGCGACGTCGTCATCCACCGGTGCCGGCAGCATGGGATCGGCCTCGGTCACGTCGCCGAGCGGCGGCGAATCCGCCCCCTTGCCGCCGCCCTCGACCAGGCCGGTGCCGCCGTTCGGCCGCCGGTCCTCGCGCTGCGGTTGGTCGTCGCCGCCGCCGAAGATCACGAGGCCGCCGACCAGGAGCGCGAGCGCTCCGCCGACCGGCAGAGCGAGCTTCTTGCCGAGGCCGCCGGAGGTCCCGGCCTGGGCCGCAGCCGCGGCAGTCGCGCCGGACTGCAGGCGCTCGATCTCGCGCAAGAGCGCGGAGGCCGACGGGTAGCGATCGGCCGGGTCGCGCTTCATCAGGCGGTCGACGATCTCGACGAGACCCTCGGGCACGTCGTTCGCGAGCAGGCGCACGGGCTTCGGCTCGTCGCGCAGCTTGGAGCGCAGGATCTCGCGGGTGTTCGTGCCCTGGAACGGCGTCTGGCCCGTCAGCAGCCGATAGGCGGTCGAGCCGAGCGAGTAGAGGTCCGAGCGGCAGTCGGCCTTCTCGCCGCGGATCTGCTCCGGGGAGATGAAGTGCGGCGTGCCGAGGATCTTCTGGCCGTCGTCGCCGGCGTCCTCCTCGCTGATCGAGGTCGCGAGCCCGAGGTCGGCGATCTTCGTCGTCCCCGTGTGGTTCTGCATCAAGTTGGCGGGCTTGATGTCCCGGTGCACGAGCCCGCGCGACTCGGCGTAGACCAGGCCGCTGGCCGCGTCCTTGAGCGCTTCGAGCACGATCGGCCAGGGCAGGGCACCTTCCTTGACCACGCGCACCTCGAGGGACGCGCGGTCCATGTACTCCATCGTCAGGTAGTGCACGCCCTCGTGCTCGCCGACGTCGTGCACCGTCACGATGTTCGGGTGGTTGAGCGCGGCCGCGGAGCGCGCTTCTGCCTGGAAGCTGCGCACGAACGCCTGGTCCTGCTCGTGCTTCTTCGAGAGCACCTTGAGTGCGACCTCGCGGTCGAGGCTCTTCTGTACGGCGAGGTAGACGTCGCCCATCGCGCCGTGGCCGAGGCGGTGAGCCACCTCGTAGCCGGGGATCTCGGGGGCGGCCGATTTGGACTTGCGCTTCGCGGCGGGCTTCGGCTTGGCGTCGGCCGCGGGCGTCGCGGCGGCGGCGGGCTGCGGAGCGTCGGAGCCGTCCACGACCACGAGCCGCACGGAGCCCAGCAGGATCTCGTCGCCGACCGACAGGCGCGCCTGGGCGATCTTCTCGCCGTTGAGGAACGTGCCGTACTCGGAGCCGAGGTCCTTGATCGCAAAGGTCCCGTCCTTCGTGCGTCCGATCGCGCAGTGGACGTCGTCGACCCCCTGACCCCCGAGCACGAACCCGGCGCGCTCGGCGTCGGAGCCGATCGCGAGCATGCCGCTGCGCGGGAGTTCGGCGGGGGCGGTGCCGCCGCCCTTGACCTCGAGCAGCAGGCGCTTCATGCGGCGCCTCCCTCGGAGCGCGCGTCCGCCGAAGGCCGCCCGGTGTCCCGGTCGAGGCCGGCGAAGAGGGCCGTGCCGATGCGGACGACGTCGCTCCCCGCGTCGATCGCGGCGGCGTAGTCCCCGCTCATTCCGATGGAGAGCTGCACGTGTCCCGAGGGGAACGCGGCTGCGGTCGCGGGGTTCTGTTCGAGCTCGCGGGCGAGCTTTGCGAGCTGGTCGAACTCGTCGCGCGCGAGGGCCTGGGCGTCCGCCTCCGGCGCTCCGGCGGGGGGCCGCGTGGCCATCGTCATCAGCCCGAGCAGCTCCAGGTGCGGCGCGCCGCCCGCGGCATGCGCGGCGGCCTCCAGCTCGTCCGGCGCGAAGCCGTGCTTCTCGGGGTCGTCGCTCAGCTTCACCTCGAGATAGACGCGCACGCTGCGCTGCTCTTCCGCCGCGACGCGTTCGAGGGTCTCCAGCAGCCGCAGGCTGTCGATCGAGTGCAGGACGTCGGCGTTCAGGAGGACCTTGCGGGCCTTGTTGCGCTGGATCTTGCCGATGAAGTGCCAGGTCACGTCGACGCCGGCGGCGTCGAGGAAGGCGCGCTTCTCGAGCAGGCCCGGGAGCCGGTTCTCGCCGAGGTCGCGCTGGCCGAGGCGCGCGAGTTCGAGCGCCACCGGCGGGGCGACGCTCTTGGTGACGGCGAGCAGGCGGACCTCGTCGGGGTCACGACGGGCGCGCTCGGCCTCCGCGGCGATGGCCTCGCGGGTGGCGCGCAGGTTGGATTCGAGGGTGGCGGGCACGGGCACGGGCTGTGGGC
>CAYGST010000542.1:0-3637 GCA_964352415.1 uncultured Planctomycetaceae bacterium
GTCCTGGCCGTAGCTCACCGCGCGGTCCCCCACCTCGGTCAGGTCGGTCGCGGCGAGGACCAGCCGGTGAACGAGGTCGTGCTCGGGGCGCACGACCCACACCGGCGTCGGGCACTTGCGCAGGAGGTTGATCGACTCGCTGCCCAGGCGCCTGCCGTCCTCGGACTTCTCATTGCGCTTGCCGACGATGACGACGTCCACTGCCTCGCGCAGGGCGAGCTTCGTGATGTCCATCCACGGCCGGTCGCTCGTGTAGGTCAGCTCCGACTCCACGCCCGAGTTCTTCGTCTCCGCGACGATCGCTTCGAGCGCGGCGCGCCCCGCATCCGGGACACCCTCGTGCACGAGGCCGGCCGCGGCGCCCGCCACGGGCGTCGAGTAGTCGTTGGCGAAGACCGAGTGCACGTAGCGGATGTGTCCGCCACAGGCCTTGGCCACCCAGATCGCCTGTTGGGAAGCCTTCTGGCTGCCCAAGGTCACGGCGTTCCCGTCCGAGTTGAGGGCGAGGCCGACGACGATGTTCTTGAATTCGCGCATTCCGAGCTTGAGGGGTTCCTGTGCGTGGCGACCGGGAGGTCAGCCGCTGATCTTGGGGGAGGTGGAGGCCTTGGACTCGATCTCCGCGCGGCGCGTCTCGTAGCCCGCGCGGCCCATCAGAGCATACGCAGCCACCTTGCCGGCTTCGACGCCCGGCTGGTCGAAGGCATCCACGTCGTAGAGTTCACCCATCACGGCGACGGCGAGCTCCATGAGGTAGAGGTACTGGCCCGCCGCGTGGGCGTCGATCTTCGGGAAGACGACGGTGCAGTTGGGGCGGCCCGCTTCGGTGAGCGCGATGCGCGTGCCGTCGCGCTCGGCGAGGAACAGCTCCCCGAGGCGGCGGCCGCCGAGGTAGGCGGCCCCCTCGAGGTCCGGGTAGGCGTGCGGGATCGCGACGGTGTGGTCCGCCTGCTCGACCGCGAGCAGCGTGAACCACTTGTCGTACGGGCCCTCGACGTAGAGCTGGACCTGCGAGTGCTGGTCGGTCACGCCGACGGCGCGGACCGGGGTCGGTCCGGCGAAGACGTCCGCGCCCGAGCGGTCCTTGCGCTTGCCGATCGACTCCGCGAGCAGCTGCGCGTACCAGTCGCCGAGGTGCTTGAGGCGGTTGCTGTAGGAGAAGGTGACCGCGACCGGCATGCCCTTCTTCGTCTGCAGCAGGTACTGCAGCGCCGCGTAGGTCAACGCGGGGTTCTGGGTGAGCTCCGCCGAGCGGCAGCGCGCGTCCATGTCCTTGGCGCCCTTGAGCAGGGCCACGACGTCGATCCCGACCAGCGCGGACGACAGGAGCCCGACGGGCGAGAGCACGCTGAAGCGGCCGCCAACGCCGTCGGGGACGACGAACGACGCATAGCCCTCACGATCGACGATCTCGCGCAGGATCCCCTTCTCGGCGTCGGTCGTGACGACGATGTGCTCGCGGTGTCCGGCTTCGCCGAGCTGATCGATCAGGAGCTGCCGGAAGACGAGGAACTGGCTCATCGTCTCGGCGGTGCCGCCGGACTTGGAGATCACGTTGAACAGCGTCTTCGACGGATCGAAGTGCTCGATCCACTCACCGACGAGGTCCGGGTCGACGTTGTCGAGGACGAACAGGCGCGGCAGGTCGCCGGGGGGCTCGTCGTTGTGGAACGGACTGCAGAGCGCGGTGAAGAGCGCGATGTTCCCCAGGGCCGAGCCGCCGATGCCGAGCACGACGACGTTCTCGAAGCGGCCCTGGACGGAGTTCGCGTACTCGAGCAGGCGTTCGAGCTCCGCCTGCGCGTAGGGCAGCTCGAGCCAACGCAGGTCGCTCTCGCGCCGGGCGAGGACGGCCTCGAGCCCCCGGGCAGCCGGGACGGCCAAGGCGGCGAGCTCCTCCTCGGTGATGCCGTGCTCGGGGCCGATCACGTCGGCCAGAACGTTGGTGTAGTCGAGTCGCAGGTGGTCCATCGGGGGGGTCGGATGAGGCTCGTCGGTCGGCGCGCGGGGCGGCAGTGTAGCCACCGGCGCAGTCAGACGCCCGCCCTGGGCCGCCCGTGAGGGGGACACTCGCCACCCGCCGAGGTCGGGCGAAACGGGATCGGCCGCCGCGCCAGCCCCGGCTCGCCACGGCTCACCCTCTCTGGGGCGCCCCGGGCGGCCCCATGCACGATCCGAACAGGCGCAGAACGAATTCGGCAACCTCCTGCTAGCGGAAGGGTTAAGCTTGGCACTCAGCCACGATCCACTGGATCGGGCCCCAGTGATCCCCATGAGCGTCCCGGAAGACCTACTCAAGATCGGCGAGTTCGCCCGGGTGGCGGACACCAACCTGCGCACCCTGCGCTACTACGAAGAGCTCGGGCTCCTCGTTCCCGCGGCCCGCAGCGCCGGCGGCTTCCGCTACTACCGGCCGACCGACGTCAACCGCGTGCGGTTGATCTGGGACCTGCAGCAGCTGGGCCTCCAGCTCGAGCAGATCGCCCAGCTCCTCGGCCAGCGGGACGCCGCGGAGACCCACCCCCAGCTCCTCGCGCGCGTCCGCGCGGCCCTCAACGAGCAGGACCGACTGCTCCAGCAGCGCATCGCCGAGCTCGAGGGACAGCGAAGCCGCGTGGCGGTCGCCACGAGCAAGCTGACCGAGTGCGCCGGCTGCCAGCACCACCCCTCGCTGGAGAACAACTTCTGCGAGCCCTGCCGGGCGACCCAGGACACGCTCCCCGACCTGCTCAGCGCCCTGTTCTAGGCCTCGGAGAGCCCCCGCGGGCCGGCCTCCCTCCGCCCGGCCGCTCCGCTCCACGCGCCGGATCGCCCGTAACGACGGGACGCCCGCACCGCTTCGCCCGCACCTTCGCCGCCCGCACCCTTCCCGATCCGAGCGAAGCCCTGGAGCAGAGGTCGAGTCCGGCCCGGGAATCGGCCGAAAGGGCTCCTGGCGCCCCTTGGACGTGCCCCATGGGGTATCTTTCTGGCGCCGGAGGCTTCCCAGCCACCACTCATCCCCACCGCGCCGGCGACCCATGGCTGACGACAGCAAGAGCACGATCAGAACGTTCACGACCCGGGCCTCGGGACTCTGGAACTCGACGCACCAGATCTACGAGGACGGCGAGCTGCTAGGCACCCTCTCCATCCGCCGCAACGGCTATGGGATGCCCATCTCCGGCGACTACAAGCCGGTGAAGGGCGAGACCCTGCTGTTCCGCCGCGACCCCGGCATCCTGCGCAGTCAGTTCTCGCTCTGGACGGACAGTCGCGAGTGGCTCGGTGCCGCCCTGCGCTGGAGCTTCTTCGCCCGCACGATCAACATCTCCACCGGAAGCAAGCCCCTGCGTCTGCTGCCGCTCTCCGGCTTCCGCCGGGGCTGGCGTCTGATGGCGCCGAAGTCCGGTGAGATGGCTCGATTCCAGGCCCGCCCCTTCACGAAGGGTTGCGAGATCACGATCCATCGCCGAATGGACTTCGAGCAGGTGCTGTTCGCCTACTTCCTGGGCGTGCAGCTGCTGGCCGAGTCCTTCTGGCCGGGCCCCGCGGAGCAGAGTACGAGCTCCAGGGTGCCGGTCGCTTCCTGACCGCCGCCGGGGCGACCGCCGCCCCGGTCGCCCCGGCGGCGGTCAGGAAGCGACCGGCACCGTGG